>NZ_JAQMYQ010000041.1:0-50502 GCF_028369275.1 Mitsuaria sp. RG | reverse complement strand
CAAAAGCAAAAGCAAAAGCAAAAGCAAAAGCAAAAGCAAAAGGCAGCAAGCGTCAAAGGGCGTCGTGGCGAGCCAGGGCCCACTCCACGTGCTCGCGTACCAGCTCCGAAGGATCATCCCGCCGCGCGTTGAGCGCTTCCAAGACGGGAATGGTCGAAGGCGCATTCCCCAGGCCCACCGCCAGGTTACGCAAAAACCGCTCATACCCCGCCCGCCGCAGGGGCGAACCCTCGGTGCAGCCGAGAAAACGCTTTTCATCCCACAGGAACAGCTCGGCCAGCTCGATATTGTCCAGCCCCCGGCGGGGCATGAAGTCGTCTTCGGTAGTGGTCTTGGCGAAACGGTTCCAAGGACAGACGATCTGGCAATCGTCGCAACCGAACACCCGGTTACCAATCAATGGCCGCAGTTCCAGCGGAATGGCACCGCGCAATTCGATAGTCAGGTACGAAATGCAACGCCGCGCATCGAGCTGGTAAGGCCCAACAAAAGCCTGGGTCGGACAGATGTCCAGGCACGCCTGGCAGCGCCCGCAATGGTCGCTACCTTGCACGCCATCAATCGGCAGCGGCAGGTCGACGAACAGCTCGGCCAGGAAGAAATAGCTGCCGGCCTTGCGGTTGAGCAACAGGGTGTTCTTGCCGATCCAGCCCAGGCCGGCCTCCTGGGCCAGGGCCTTCTCCAGCACCGGGGCGCTGTCGACGAAGGCACGGTAGCCAAAGGGGCCGATGGCCTCCTGGATGCGATCGGCGAAGTGCTGCACGCGTTTGCGCACCAGCTTGTGGTAATCGCGGCCCAGGGCGTAGCGCGAGATGTAGGCCTTTTCCGGTTCCGCCAGGCGCTTGGCCATCTGCGTGTCGCCGGGCAGGTAGTCCATGCGCAGCGAAAGCACCCGCAGCGTGCCGGGGATCAGCTCGGCCGGGCGCGAGCGCTTGTGGCCATGGTCGCCCATGTACTCCATCTCGCCGTTGTAGCCGGCAGCCAGCCAGCGCTGCAGGTGCTGTTCGTGCTCGCCAAGGTCGACGCCGGCGATGCCGACATGGGCAAAACCGAGTTCGCGGCCCCAATCCTTGATCGATTGGGCCAGTGTGGCGATGTCTGGGAGATTGGCGGACATGGATGAACAAGCATTACGAGCGGAGGTGCGTATAATTCTGCCAGACATCGGAGCCTTTGACCCCATGCCTCAGACCAAACACCCCCCATTACTGCTGAGCAGCCTGACCTTGGCCGGGCTGCCGCCCCGCGCCGCCGATGCCCACAAGGGCGATTTCGGCCATGTGCTGGTGATTGGCGGCGACCTGGGCACCGGCGGCGCAGTGATGCTCAGCAGTGAGGCAGCGCTGCGTTGCGGCGCCGGCCTGGTCAGCGTGGCGACCCGTGCCGAGCACGTCGGCGCAGGGCTGGCCCGCCTGCCGGAGGTGATGTGGCAGGGCGTGAGCTCAGCCAACCAGCTGCTTGGCCCGCTCGCACGGGCCTCGGTGCTGGTGGTCGGTCCCGGCCTGGGCCAGGCGGCCTGGGGCCGCAGCCTGCTGTCGGCGGTGAGCCATGCGCACCTGCCGCAGGTGTGGGACGCCGATGCCCTCAATCTGCTGGCCGCTGCGCCACTGGCGTTGCCCAGCGGCAGCATCCTCACCCCGCACCCGGGCGAGGCGGCGCGGCTGCTGGGCATCTCCACCGAGGCGGTGCAGGCCGACCGGCCGGGCGCCGCGCGCAAGCTGGCGCGGCGCTACGCCAGCGTCTGCGTGCTCAAGGGCGCGGGCACGCTGGTGGCCGACCCGGCCGGGCAACTGGCGCAGTGCGGGCGAGGGCACCCGGCCATGGCTGGTGCCGGGTTGGGCGATGTGCTTACCGGTGTGCTGGCGGCGTTGCTGGCCCAGGGGTTGGACGCCTGGCAGGCCGCGTGCCTGGGGGTATGGTTGCATGCCTGCGCGGGCGAGCGCCTGGGTGTCAAAGGTAGAGGGCTGGCGGCCAGTGATCTGGTCCCGGTCATTAGAGCGTTATTGGAGGAGCATTCAGCGTGTCAGGTGTAACCCTGTTTCTGGCCGACGAGCCAGCCACCGTCGCCTTTGGCGCCAAGCTGGCCGAAGTGACCCAAGGTCATGGCGTGATCTTTCTCGAAGGCAACCTGGGCGCCGGCAAGACCACGCTGTCCCGTGGCCTGATCCGCGGCCTGGGCCACGACGGCCCGGTGAAAAGCCCGACTTTCACCGTGGTCGAACCCTACGAGATCGGCGACATCCGCGCCTTCCATTTCGACCTCTATCGTCTGGTCGATCCGGAGGAACTGGAGTACCTGGGCATTCGCGACTATTTCGAGGGCGATGCGCTGTGTCTGTTCGAATGGCCGGATAAAGGCGCGGGCGTTTTGCCAAAGCCCGACCTGACCATTACCATAAGCCCGCAAGCGGGCGGACGTTCGCTGAACCTGTCGCCGCAGGGGGCACGCGGCGAAGCCTGGTGTGCCGTTCTGGCCAAAGAATTCAAACAGTAAGTGGGGAAAGGTATGCGCATACGCGCACTGGTCGCCGTCGTTGGGCTGCTGCTGACCGCGGTGACCGTTGACGCTCTGGCCGTCACTCAAGTCAAGAGCATGCGCCTGTGGCGCGCTCCGGACAACACGCGGCTGGTCTTCGACCTGTCCGGGCCTGTGCAGCACAGCGTCTTTACCCTGACCGCACCCGATCGCCTGGTGATCGACATCAACGGCGCGACCCTGGGCGCGCCGCTGAACGTCTCCACCTCGAACACGCCGATCACCAGCGTGCGCTCGGCCCAACGCACGCCCACCGACCTGCGGGTGGTGGTCGACCTGAAAAAGGCCGTCTCGCCCAAAAGCTTCGTCCTGGCGCCGAATGCCCAGTACGGCAACCGCCTGGTGGTCGACCTGTACGACCAGGAAGCTGACGCTATCGCCGCCAGCAACCCGACCCCGCCACCGACGCCGCAGCCTCCGGCCACCACGCCGGCGGTGCCGGTCACCCCGGCGCAACCGGCGATCAAGCTGCCGCCGGCGCCGGCCGGCAAGCGTGACATCGTGGTTGCCATCGATGCCGGCCACGGTGGCGAAGACCCGGGCGCGTCCGGCTCGCGCGGCCAGCACGAGAAAGACATCGTGCTGGATATCGCCAAGGAGCTGCAGCGCCAGATCAACTCCGAGAAGGGCTACCGCGCCGAGCTGACCCGTACCGGCGATTACTTCATCCCGCTGCGCAAGCGCACCGAGATCGCCCGCAAGAAAGGCGCCGACCTGTTCGTCTCGATCCACGCCGACGCCGCGCCGTCCAAGGCCGCTTTCGGCGCCTCGGTGTTCGCCCTGTCCGACCGTGGCGCCACCTCCGAGACCGCCCGCTGGCTGGCCGACACGGAAAACCGCTCCGACCTGATCGGCGGTGCCGGCAATGTCAGCCTCGACGACAAGGACCGCATGCTGGCCGGTGTGCTGCTCGACCTGTCGATGACCGCCACCCTCAGCTCCAGTCTCAACGTCGGCCAGAAGGTGCTGGGCAACATGGGGCGGGTCACGCCGCTGCACAAGCAGCGCGTGGAACAGGCCGGATTCATGGTGCTGAAATCGCCGGACATTCCGTCGATCCTGGTCGAGACCGGCTTCATTTCCAACGCCAACGAGGCCGCCAAGCTGGCGACACGTAGCCACCAGCAGGCACTGGCGCGCTCGATCCACACCGGCGTGCGCCAGTTCTTCCAGCAGAACCCGCCACCGGGCACCTACATCGCCTGGCTGCGCGACAGCGGCAAGATCGCCCAGGGGCCGCGTGAGCACACCGTGCGTCCCGGCGAGACCCTGGCGATGATCGCGGTGCGCTACCAGGTCAGCGTTGCCAGCCTGCGCAGCAGCAACAGCCTGAAAACCGACGAGCTGAAGGTCGGCCAGCACCTGGATATCCCCACCACCGCCCTGGCGTCCCAGCAATGAGTGGCGGTTCGCGTATCCAGCTGCTCAGCCCGCGGCTGGCCAACCAGATCGCCGCCGGCGAGGTGGTCGAGCGCCCCGCGTCGGTGGCCAAGGAGCTGCTGGAAAACAGCCTCGACTCCGGTGCCCGGCGCATCGAGGTCGAGGTCGAGCAGGGTGGCGTGAAGTTGCTGCGGGTGCGCGACAACGGCAGCGGCATCGCCCCGGACGACCTGCCGCTGGCCCTGGCGCGCCACGCCACCAGCAAGATCCGCGAACTGGAGGACCTCGAAGGCGTGCTCAGCCTCGGTTTTCGCGGCGAGGCCCTGGCCTCGATCAGCTCGGTGGCGCGCCTGACCCTGACCTCGCGTACCGCCGACGCCAGCGAAGCCTGGCAGGTGGAAACCGAAGGGCGCGAGATGACGCCGCGGGTGCAGCCTGCCGCGCATCCGGTCGGCACCTCGGTCGAAGTGCGCGACCTGTTTTTCAACACCCCGGCCCGACGCAAGTTTCTCAAGGCCGAGAAGACCGAGTTCGATCACCTGCAGGAAGTGATCCGGCGCCTGGCGCTGGCGCGCTTTGATGTCGGCTTCCACCTGCGCCACAACGGCAAGACCATCTTCAGCCTGCACGAAGCAGCCGACGAGATGGCCCGCGCGCGGCGCGTGGGCACCATCTGTGGTCCGGGCTTCCTCGAACAAGCGCTGCCGATCGACGTCGAGCGCAACGGCCTGCGGCTGTGGGGCTGGGTCGGCCTGCCGACCTTCTCGCGCAGCCAGGCCGACCTGCAGTACTTCTTCGTCAATGGCCGCGCCGTGCGCGACAAGCTGGTCGCCCACGCGGTGCGCCAGGCCTATCGCGACGTGCTGTTCAATGGCCGGCACCCGACTTTCGTACTGTTCCTCGAGTGCGACCCGACCGGGGTGGACGTCAACGTACACCCGACCAAGCACGAGGTGCGCTTCCGCGAAGGGCGCACGGTCCACGACTTCCTTTATGGCACCCTGCACCGCGCCCTGGCCGACGTGCGTCCGGAGGACCAGCTCGCCGCGCCCGCCGCGACCAGCGAGATGCTTCGCCCTAGCGGTCTGCAGGCCGGCGAGTTCGGCCCGCAGGGCGAGATGCGCCTGGCCTCGCCAGTGCTCGAGCAGCCCCAGGGCGAGGCGCGGCCGGCCTTTTCCTCCGGCGGTTCTGGCGCCGGCTATCAGTACCAGTACACCCCGCGCCCCGCGCAGCCGGTCAACGTCGGCGAGGCCCAGGCGGTCTACCGCGAGTTCTACGCGCCGCTGGACAACGCTACCGCCACACCAAACGCGCTGCCGGAAAGCCAGGGCGACATCCCGCCGCTGGGCTACGCCCTGGCGCAGCTCAAGGGTATCTATATCCTCGCCGAGAACGCCGTCGGCCTGGTGCTGGTGGACATGCACGCCGCCCATGAGCGGATCATGTACGAGCGTCTGAAGGTGGCCATGGCCAGCGAGGGCCTGAGCGGCCAGCCGCTGCTGGTGCCCGAGTCGCTGGCGCTGAGCCAGCGCGAGGCCGATTGCGCCGAGGAGCACGCCCAGTGGTTCCAGCGCCTGGGCTTCGAGCTGCAGCGCCTGGGCCCGGAAACCCTGGCGATCCGCCAGATCCCGGCGCTGCTCAAGCAGGCCGAGGCTAACCGTCTGGTCCAGGACGTGCTTGCCGACCTGATGGAATACGGCACCAGCGACCGTATCCAGGCGCACCTGAACGAACTGCTCGGGACCATGGCCTGCCACGGCGCGGTGCGCGCCAATCGGCGCCTGGCCATCCCGGAGATGAACGCGCTGCTGCGCGACATGGAGAACACCGAGCGCAGCGGCCAGTGCAACCATGGCCGGCCGACCTGGACCCAGATGGGCCTGGACGACCTGGACAAGCTGTTCCTGCGGGGCCGATAAGATGAGCGCAAAACCCCCGGCGATATTCCTCATGGGACCGACTGCGGCCGGCAAGACCGACCTTGCCATCGAGCTGACCCAGGTGCTGCCCTGCGAGCTGATCAGCGTCGATTCGGCGTTGGTCTATCGCGGCATGGATATTGGCACTGCCAAACCTTCGAAAGAGATCCTGGCCGCTCATCCGCATCGGCTGATCGACATTCTTGACCCGGTCGAAAGCTATTCGGCCAAGCAGTTCTGCACCGACGCCCTTGAAGCCATGGCCGAGATCACCGCGCGCGGCAAGATCCCGCTGCTGGTGGGCGGCACCATGCTCTATTACAAGGCCCTGGTCGATGGTCTGGCTGACATGCCACCGGCCGACGCCGCCGTGCGCGCCGAGCTCGAGGCGCAGGCAAGTGCGCTGGGGCTGGCTGAATTGCATCGGCAACTGGCCGAAGTCGACCCGGAATCAGCCGCGCGCATCCATCCGAATGACCCGCAGCGTCTTATCCGCGCGCTCGAGGTATACCGGGTGAGCGGCGAGAGCATGACCGCCCACCGCCAGCGTCAATTCGCGGAAAGTCGCGACGCAGACGCAGGCGCGAACGGGCATTTGCCCTATACTGTCGCGAGTTTGGCGATTGCTCCTACAGATCGTCACATTTTGCATCAGCGAATTGCGCTACGATTTTCGCAGATGCTGGAACAGGGCTTCGTCGATGAGGTCCGATCGCTGCGTGCCAGAAGTGACTTGCACGCGGGGCTGCCGTCTATACGGGCAGTGGGCTATCGACAGGTCTGGGATTATCTCGACGGTCAGCTGACTGAGAATGAGATGCGTGAACGCGGTATCATTGCCACGCGCCAGCTGGCCAAGCGGCAGTTCACCTGGTTGCGCGGCTGGGAAGGCGTGCACTGGCTGGATAGCCTGGCCTGCGACAATCTGTCCCGCACCTTGAAATACCTTGGGGCCGTCTCCATATTGAGCTGAGTCCCTGCTTATAGCCGTCTATTCTTACGAAAAACGGCATGAATCATCGAATTTCCAGTTTTTCTACTATTGATCCTTACAGGAGTGCGGCATATGTCAAAAGGGCATTCGCTACAAGACCCTTACTTGAACACCTTGAGAAAAGAAAAAGTCCCGGTTTCGATCTATCTGGTCAACGGGATCAAGCTGCAGGGCCAGATCGAATCCTTCGACCAGTTCGTCGTGCTGCTGAAGAATACCGTCAGCCAGATGGTCTACAAGCACGCCATTTCGACCGTCGTCCCGGCACGTCCGGTTCGCCTGCCAAGCCCGACCGATGCCGAGCACGGTGACAGCGAGCCAGGCAACGCTTGAAAATAGTAGGAGCCTGCATTGTTCTTTGAGCGCCACGGTGGTGGTGAGCGAGCGCTGCTCGTTCACTTGGAAGGTCAGAACCCTGAGGCGCGCGAAGACCCGCAGGAGTTTCAGGAGCTGGCGCTGTCGGCCGGAGCCGATATCGTTTCGCTGGTAACAGTGGCGCGGCATCAGCCCACCGCCAAGTTTCTGATCGGCAGCGGCAAGGTCGAGGAGCTACGCGACCTGGTCCATTCGGCCGAAGCCGATCTGGTGATTTTCAATCACACCCTCACGCCCAGCCAGGAACGCAACCTCGAACGTGTCTTCGAGTGTCGCGTGCTGGACCGTACCGGGCTGATTCTCGATATCTTCGCCCAACGGGCGCGTACTCACGAAGGCAAGCTGCAGGTCGAACTGGCCCAGCTCGAGCACATGAGCACGCGGCTGGTGCGCGGCTGGACCCACCTTGAGCGACAGAAAGGTGGTATTGGCCTGCGCGGCCCGGGCGAGACCCAGCTGGAAACCGACCGCCGCCTGCTGCGGGTGCGTCTGCGCCAGATCAAGGCACGCCTTGAGAAGGTGCGCAGCCAGCGTGAGCAGGCCCGTCGCGGGCGCAAACGCGCGGACATTCCGTCGGTTTCGCTGGTGGGCTACACCAACGCCGGCAAGTCGACCTTGTTCAACGCCCTGACGCAATCCGACGTGTATGCCGCGGACCAGTTGTTCGCCACCCTCGACCCGACCTTGCGCCGGCTCGAACTGGCCGACCTGGGACCGATCGTGCTGGCCGACACCGTGGGCTTCATTCGCCACCTGCCGCACAAGCTGGTCGAGGCATTTCGGGCTACGCTCGAAGAGTCGAGCAACTCCGACCTGCTGCTGCACGTGATCGACGCCCATGAGCCCGAGCGCATGGAGCAGATCGAGCAGGTGCTGGCGGTATTGGGTGAGATCGGGGCCGAGAGCTTGCCGATCCTCGAGGTCTATAACAAACTCGACCTGCTCGAAGATGTCGAGCCGCAGATCCAGCGCGATGCCGATGGCAAGCCGCAGCGGGTCTGGGTATCGGCACGCGATGGTCGAGGCCTGGAGCTGGTTGGCCAGGCGATTGCCGAGTTGCTGGGGGACGACCTGTATGTCGGAACCCTGTGCCTGGAGCAACGGTTTGCCCGCCTGCGCGCGCAATTCTTTGCCCTGGGTGCCGTGCAGAGTGAAGAGCATGATGAAGAAGGGCGCAGCCTGCTGAGCGTGCGACTGCCCAGGGTCGAGTTGAATCGCCTGGTCAGCCGCGAAGGCATGGAGCCGCAAGTGTTTGTCGAGCAACACACTTTGCAATAAATGCCCGTCGAGGTCGTCGGGCAGCGGTGACAGGCATTCTGTAGCATTGGACGGCGCGCCGTGGGCGCGTCTTTGCTTTATCAGATGGAGAGCGCTATGGCTTGGAACGAGCCGGGTGGCAACTCGAACAATCAGGATCCCTGGGGCGGTCGCCGTAACGGCGGCGGCGGTGGTGGCGACAAGAAAGGTCCACCGGATCTCGACGAGGCCTTCCGCAAGCTGCAGGACAGCCTGAACGGCATGTTCGGCAGTGGCAAGAAACGCGGTGGCGGTGGCGACCGCAATATCGGCAAGGGCGGCAGCTATGGCTTGCTGGGTATCGGCCTGGCGGTGCTGGCGGCCATCTGGCTGTACAACGCCGTGTACGTGGTGGACGAGCAGGAGCAGGCCGTGGTGCTGCGCTTCGGCAAGTACTACGAGACCGTCGGTCCCGGCTTGAACATCTACTTCCCGCCGATCGACCGCAAGTACATGGAAAACGTGACTCGCGAGCGGGCTTACACCAAGCAGGGCCAGATGCTCACCGAAGACGAGAACATCGTCGAGGTGCCGCTGACCGTGCAGTACCGCATCAGCAACCTGCAGGACTTCGTGCTCAACGTCGACCAGCCGGAAGTCAGCCTGCAGCATGCGACCGACAGCGCCCTGCGCCACGTGGTGGGTTCCACCTCGATGGACCAGGTGCTGACCGAAGGCCGCGAGCAGATGGCCGTGGACATCCGCGAGCGTCTGCAGCGTTTCCTCGACACCTACCGCACCGGTATCACCGTCACCCAGGTCAACGTGCAGAGCGCGGCAGCTCCGCGTGAAGTACAGGAAGCCTTCGACGACGTGATCCGTGCCCGTGAAGACGAACAGCGTGCGCGCAACCAGGCCGAGTCCTACGCCAACGGCGTGGTGCCCGAGGCCCGCGGTCAGGCGCAGCGCATCATCGAGGACGCCAATGGCTACCGCGATGAGGTAATCGCCCGTGCCAAGGGTGAGGCCGATCGCTTCACCAAGCTGGTTGCCGAGTACCGCAAGGCGCCGGACGTGACCCGTCAGCGTCTGTACCTGGAAACCATGCAGGAGGTGTACAGCAACTCCAGCAAGGTCATGGTGGCGACCAAGGACGGGCAGAACAACCTGCTCTACCTGCCACTGGACAAGATGGTCGAAGGCAGCCGCAACAGCACGCCAGCGCCGGTCAGCGGAGTTTCGCCGTCGGTCAACGACGCCGCCGCACGTGCCGCGCAGGACCTGCAACAACAACCGCCGCTGCGTTCCAGGGAGAGCCGCTGATGAGCAATAAATCGCTGTTCGCCCTGATTGGCGCCGTGGTGCTGGCGATCGTCGCCTGGAACTGCTTCTACATCGTCTCGCAGACCGAGCGCGCGGTATTGCTGCAGTTCGGCCGCGTGGTCAAGGCTGATGTCCAGCCCGGCCTGCACGTGAAGGTGCCGTACGTGAACCAGGTGCGCAAGTTCGATGCCCGCCTGATGACCCTCGACGCCCCGACCCAGCGTTTCCTGACCCTGGAGAAGAAGGCGGTGATGGTCGATGCCTACGCCAAGTGGCGGGTCAAGGACGCCGAGCGCTTCTACACCGCGACCTCGGGCATGAAGCAGATCGCCGACGAGCGTCTGTCGCGTCGTCTGGAAAGCGGCCTGCGTGACCAGTTCGGTAAACGCACCCTGCACGAAGTGGTGTCCGGTGAGCGTGACGCGTTGATGGCTGACATCACCGCTTCGCTGAACCGCATGGCCAGCAAGGAGCTGGGTATCGAAGTGGTCGACGTTCGCGTCAAGGCCATCGACCTGCCGAAGGAAGTCAATCGTAGCGTGTTCGACCGCATGAGCACCGAGCGTGAGCGTGAGGCTCGCGAGCACCGCGCCAAGGGTAACGAGCTGGCCGAAGGTATTCGTGCCGACGCCGACCGTCAGCGCCGCGTGCTGCTGGCCGAGGCGTATCGTGAAGCGGAAGAGACCCGCGGTGATGGCGACGCCCAGGCGGCCTCCATCTACGCCAAGGCCTACAGCCAGGACGCTGATTTCTATGCGTTCCACCGTAGCCTGCAGGCCTACCGCGAGAGCTTCTCGAGCAAGAGCGACGTACTGGTCCTGGACCCGAAGAACGAGTTCTTCCGTTACCTGGACAAGAGCAAGCCCTGATGCTGCTCTCATGACGGGGCGCCCCGTCTGGCAGCTAAAATGCCAGGCGGGGTGCATCCTGAATGAAAAGGGGTGTATGATGCGGCAGCCGGGAAATTCCCGGCTTTTTTGCGTCTGCAAGGTTGATCGGCCCATGGCTTGTTGACGGTTTGGTCAGGACGCAAGGCAATTCGAGGGTGTTGGGTACGGTGGTTGCGCTGGGATCGGTGCTGCCCGCTATTGTGCGCCAACGCCTGCTTTACTCACGGCTCGCCTGCGGGCAGGCCGCCCGGACCAGAGGGGAAATGGCGTAATGGCAACGGTAGACCGCTGGCTGCTGCCAGATGGCATCGAGGAAGTACTGCCACCTGAGGCCGCGCGCATCGAGATCGCGCGGCGTCAGGTGTTGGACCTGTTCCAGAGTTGGGGTTACGAACTGGTCGTCACGCCGCATATCGAGTACCTGGAGTCGCTGCTCACCGGCGCCGGCCAGGACCTGGACCAGCGCACCTTCAAGGTCGTCGACCCACAGTCCGGCCGCCTGATGGGCTTCCGTGCCGACTTCACCCCGCAGGTGGCGCGTATCGACGCCCACACCTTGCGCCGTGAAGGCCCGAGCCGCCTGTGCTACGCCGGCAGCGTGCTGCACGCGCAACCGCGTGCCCTGTCCACCTCGCGCAGCCCGATCCAACTGGGCGCCGAGCTGTACGGCGACGCCAGCCCCACCAGTGATGTCGAGGTCATCAGCCTGATGCTCGCCACGCTGCAGCTGACCGATGTGCCGGATGTGCACATGGACCTTGGCCACGTCGGTATCTACCGCGGCCTGGCCCGCGCCGCCAACCTGTCTGGCGCGGTCGAGCAGCAGCTGTTCGACGCCCTGCAGCGCAAGGCGGTCGACGAAGTGCAGGCGCTCACCGCCGACCTGCCGAAGGACCTGGGCAACATGCTGCGCGCCCTGGTCGAGTTGTGCGGCGGCCGTGAAGTGCTGGCCGAGGCCCGTGTGCGCCTGGGCCGTGCCCCGGCCAGCGTGCTGGCGGCGCTGGACGACCTGCTGGCGATCGCTGATCGCCTGGCGTCGCGCTACCCGGACCTGCCGTTGTACTTCGACCTCGGCGAGCTGCGCGGCTACAACTATCACACCGGCGTGGTGTTCGCGGTGTTCGTGCCGGGCGAAGGTCAGTCGATCGCCCAGGGTGGTCGCTACGACGACATCGGCGCCGATTTCGGCCGGGCACGCCCGGCCACCGGATTCTCCACGGATTTGAAGACCCTGGTCACACTGGGGCGAGCGGAGGTCGTATTGCCTGCTGGCGGCATCTGGATGCCCGACAGCAGCGATGCGGCCCTCTGGCAGCAAGTCTGCCAGTTGCGCAACGAAGGCCAGCGTGTGGTCCAGGCCCTGCCTGGCCAGCCGTTGAGTGCTGCCTTCGAAGCGGATTGTGATCGGCAATTGATTCAGCAAGACGGGCGCTGGCAGGTTCTGCCGCTGACCCATTGAGATTCTTCGCCGGCAGTGGGCCGGCAACCAAGTTGCGTGAATGAGGACAAGTGTTATGGGTAAGAATGTCGTCGTCCTGGGCACCCAGTGGGGTGATGAGGGCAAAGGCAAGATCGTCGATCTGCTGACCGAACATGCTGCCGCCGTAGTGCGCTACCAAGGTGGCCACAACGCGGGCCACACCCTGGTGATCAACGGTGAGAAGACCGTTCTGCACCTGATTCCCTCTGGCATCCTGCGTGAAGGCGTGCAGTGCCTGATCGGCAACGGCGTGGTCGTTGCTCCTGACGCCCTGATGCGTGAAATCACCAAGCTGGAAGAGAAGGGCGTGCCAGTGCGCGAGCGCCTGCGCATCAGCCCGGCCGCCCCGCTGATCCTGTCGTACCATGTGGCCCTCGACCAGGCCCGTGAGAAGGCCCGTGGCGAAGCCAAGATCGGCACCACCGGTCGTGGCATCGGCCCGGCCTACGAAGACAAGGTGGCCCGTCGCGGCCTGCGCGTCGGCGACCTGTTCCACCGCGAGCGTTTCGCCGCCAAGCTCGGTGAGCTGCTGGACTACCACAACTTCCAGCTGGTGAACTACTACAAAGAGCCGGCCATCGACTTCCAGCAGACCCTGGACGAGTGCATGGCCTACGCCGAGCAGCTCAAGCCGATGATGCTCGACGTCACCGCCGAACTGCACAACCTGCGCCGCGCCGGCAAGGACATCATGTTCGAAGGCGCCCAGGGCTCGCTGCTGGACATCGACCACGGTACCTACCCGTACGTCACCAGCTCCAACACCACCGCCGGCGGCATCTCCACCGGTTCCGGCGTTGGCCCGATGTACCTGGACTACATCCTGGGCATCACCAAGGCGTACACCACTCGCGTCGGTTCCGGTCCGTTCCCGACCGAACTGTTCGACGAGACCGGCGCCACCCTGGCCAAGCGTGGTCACGAGTTCGGCTCGACTACCGGCCGCGCCCGTCGTTGCGGCTGGTTCGACGCCGTCATCCTGCGTCGCGCCATCGACGTCAACAGCATCTCGGGCATCTGCCTGACCAAGCTGGACGTACTGGACGGCCTGGAAACCATCAACATCTGCGTTGGCTACAAGAACGAGAACGGTGCCGTCATCGACGCGCCGTCCGATGCCGACAGCTACATCGGCCTGGAGCCGGTGTACGAAGAGATGCCGGGCTGGAGCGAGTCGACCCTGGGCGTGAAAACCCTGGAAGAGCTGCCGCAAGCCGCGCGCAACTACATCAAGCGTATCGAGGAGCTGGTCGGCGCGCCGATCGACATCATCTCGACCGGCCCGGACCGCAACGAGACCATCGTGCTGCGTCATCCGTTTGCCTGATCGGCCGCTTCGGTAGCTGATTGAACGCCGCGTTCCCGCAAGGGAACGCGGCGTTTTTGTTTCTGTATGGCAGTACTGTCGAGTCTCTGTGGGAGCGGGTTTACCCGCGAATGCGGCGGTGAATCCAGCATTGCATTCGCGGGTAAACCCGCTCCCACAGAGATGTTGCTTTGCTTTCAACTCTGTCACAGGTACAGATGCCGCCCGACCTGGCATTTTTACCTGCTGCCTTCGGCACAACCCTTGCTGTAAGAAGCTTCTGACGATGCCATCAAAGTAATGGCGCCAGAAACACGAGGGTTACAACGTGTCTGCCATCCTTTCACTGTTACGAAGCCGCCTCTTGCGGCCTGTGTTTGTTGCGCTTGGTATCGCTCTTCTGGTGCAGGTGCTGGTCGCCGTTGCACTGACACGGAGCACGGTCACCGCCCTGGAGGCCGATTTGGGGGCGCGCCTGGGCAACGACAGCCAGAAACTGGCCGCCGAACTCGAGCAGGCCGGGCAGGATGTCCGCGCCGGGCTCGACAGCCTGTCGGCCAGTACCCGCCAGCGCCTAAGCGCCGGCCTTTCCGAGCGGCTGCAGGCCGAGCAGCAGCAATTGCGCGCCACCTTGGAAAAGAACCTCAAGGATTCGGCCAACGACATGGCCGAGCTGCTGGCCTCGGTAGCGCCGCGGGCGATCTGGGACAACGACGTGCCGACGCTGTCGGACTTCGCCCGCCGTGCCCAGCGCAATCCCAACGTGCTGTTCGTCATCTATGACGACGCCCAGGGCCAGCACCTGACCCGCTACCTCAACCGGCAGAACCCGATCAACCAGGCGTTGATGGACAAGGGGCAGGGCGAGCGGGCGCTGGACAAGGTGCTGGATGCCGCACGCAAGGACCCGTCGGTGTACTACGTCGAGGCCTCGATCAACCCCAACGGTGCCGAGATCGGCAAGGTGCTGATGGGCGTCTCCACCGCGGGCGTCGACCAGGAGCTCAAGGCCCTCGACCAGCGCTTCGCCGCACTGATCGCCAGCGGCGAGCAACTGGTCGGCGACAGCCTGGTGGCTGCCGCCGCCGACAGCGGCAAGGCCCTGCGCGCGCGGTTGGAGACGGCCCAGAACAGCGCCACGGCGATGCAGGCCAATACCGCGCAGACCGTGCGCGATGCCGCCGCCGAGCTGCGCTGGCGCATCGGCCTGGGCCTGGTGCTGGTCGGGTTGGGCGTGCTGCTGGTGGTGGCGGTGGTGCTCGGGCGCCGGGTACTGAGCAAGCTCGGCCTGCTGATCGCCGCGCTGAACGACCTGGCCGCGGGCGAGGGCGACCTGACCAAGCGGGTCAAGCTCGACAGCCGTGACGAGATCGGTGACATGGCCTCGGCGGTCAACCGCTTCGTCGACAAGCTCCAGCCCATCGTTCGCGAGGCCGGTGAGGTGGCACAGCGCACTGGCGTGGAGATCGGCAGCATGGCCCAGCGCAACGCGGGGGCCGATGCTGCCGCTGCGCTGCAGCGCGACGAAGTGGCGGCCAGCCTGCGCGACCTGTCGAGCATGGCCGACGAGGCCCAGGCCGAGAGCCATGCCATGCAGGCGGCGTTGCAGCAGGTGGTGGACATTCGCCAGGCCACCGATGAGAACAGCCGCGCCTCTACCCAGCTGGCGCGGTTGATCGAGAACCTGGCCGGTGAGGTACAGACCGGCTCCCAGGTGATCGAGCGGCTGGCCAAGCAGAGCGAACAGATCGAGGTGGTGTTGACGGTGATCCATGGTATCGCCGAGCAGACCAATCTGTTGGCGCTGAACGCCGCCATCGAGGCGGCGCGGGCCGGGGAAACCGGGCGCGGCTTCGCCGTGGTGGCCGACGAGGTGCGGGCGCTGGCGAGCAAGACGCAGAGTTCGACCGGGGATATCCAGTCGCATATCGCCGCCTTGCAGCAGGGGGCCAAGGAGGCGGTGGCGACCATCAGCCAGGCTGGGCGCCAGGCCAGCGAGGGCCTGCTGGTGCTGCGCGACAACGAGCGGCGCCAGCAGTCGGTGCAGGCGGCAGTGGAACAGGTGCATGCGGCGATCGGCCTGGCCACCCGTGCGGCGGAGCAGCAGGCCAATGGCGCGCAGGCGGTACGTGGGCGGGTGGAGAACATCCATGCCCAGGCTGAGCGTTCGGCCGAGGTAGTGATGCAGACCACGGCCAGCAGCAAGGTGCTGGACGACCTGGCGGCGCAGTTGCGGGCCAGCCTGGGGCAGTTCAGGGCCTGATATTGCTCCTTTATAGCGCCTGCGTTGGGCAATGTCCGTTGCCGAACGCCCATGAAAAAGCCCTGCCGAAGCAGGGCTTTTCTTGTGTCAGGCTCAGCCCTTGTAGGCAGCGACCGACTTGGTGATCGCGGCACGGGCGGCGTCGGCGCCTTCCCAGCCTTCGATCTTGACCCATTTGCCCTTCTCGAGATCCTTGTAGTTCGCGAAGAAGTGCTCGATCTGCTGGATCAGCAGGGCTGGCAGGTCGGTGTATTCCTTCACGTCAACGTACAGCTGGCTCAGCTTGTCGTGCGGAACAGCGATGACCTTGGCGTCGCCGCCGCCGTCGTCGGTCATGTTCAGGATGCCGACCGGACGGGCGCGGATCACCGAGCCTGGGGCAACCGGGTACGGGGTAACGACCAGCACGTCCAGCGGATCACCGTCGTCGGCCAGGGTGTTGGGGATGTAGCCGTAGTTGGCCGGGTAGAACATCGGGGTGGCCATGAAACGGTCGACGAACAGGGCATCGCTGTCCTTGTCGATCTCGTACTTGATCGGCGCGTGGTTGGCCGGGATTTCGATGGCGACGTAGATGTCGTTCGGCAGGTCTTTGCCGGCTGGAATCTTGCTGTAGCTCATTGGGCAATGCCCCCGTGTTTGAACAAAAAAGTGGCGGCGATTATAGGCACATTCCCACGGTGGGTGCCACGTCCGGCCTGATGTGCGGGCGTTCAGGCGTGGCTTTCGCGGTAGTCCGGGTGTTCGGCCTGAAGGTGCATCAGACGCTCGAGCGGATCCTGGCGATAGAACAGCGACAGCTGCTGGTAGACCTGCGGGTAAGCCTGGTGCAGCAGATCGGGGGCGCTGAAGAAGTATTCACTGGTGACGGCAAAGAACTCGGCAGGGTTTTCCGCGGCGTAGGGATCGATGGCCGTTTCGGCGTCCGGGTCGGCATCGAGCTGGCGATTCATCGCGTCATAGGCCTGCTGCATGGCCTGGGCCCAGTCCTCGACGCGCATGCCGTGGTGCAGGGGCGGCAGGCCGTTGGCGTCGCCGTTGAGCATGTCCAGCTTGTGCGCCAGCTCGTGGATCACCAGGTTGTAGGCTTCCCAGCCGCCGCTGGCCAGAACCCCGGGCCAGGCCAGGATCACCGGGCCCTGCTGCCAGGCTTCGCCACTGTGCTCGGCATCCCACACGTGCTCGACGCCGCTGGCGTCGCGGTGGCGCTGAGGGCTCTTGAAGTCGTCGGGGTAGAGGATGATCTCGTGGAAGCCCTGGTACCAGTTCAGCTCGCCCAGGTGCAGCAGCGGCAATTGGGCCTGGGCGGCGAGGAACAGGCGCTGCTCGTCGTCCAGCTCGACGCCCGGCAGGGTAGTCAGGTGCTTGTCATGCAGGAACAGCACGCTGGCTTCACGCAGCCAGCGGTCTTCCTCGTCGCTGATACCATCCAGCAGCGGCAGGCGCTCGCGGACCACCTGCCACATGCGCGGGTCGACTGGATAACGGGCCAGGGTGCGCCGGCGGCGCCAGGCGCTGAACGACCACATGCGCTGGTCAGTGGGCCTTGGCCGTGCGGCTGAAGCGACCGCGCAGCAGGCCGAGGATCATCGGCACCAGCGACAGGATGATGATGGCGACCACCATCAGCGACAGGTGCTGCTTGATGAACGGCACGTTGCCGAAGAAGTAGCCCAGGGTCACCAGGCCGCCCACCCACAGCAGCGAACCGGCCACGCTGAAGGCCAGGAAGCGCGGGTAGTGCATGTGGGCGATGCCGGCGACGAACGGCGCGAAGGTGCGCAGGATCGGCAGGAAGCGCGCCAGGGTGACGGTCTTGCCGCCATGGCGTTCATAGAACTCGTGGGTGCGCTGCAGGTAGTCCTGGCGGAAGATCTTCGAGTTGGGGTTGCGGAACAGGCGTTCGCCCGCCGTGCGCCCGATCACGTAGTTGGTGCTGTCGCCGAGGATCGCCGCAGTCATCAGCAGGCCGGCCAGCAGCACCGGATCCATGCCGCCGCCAGCGGCCACGGCGCCGGCGATGAACAGCAGCGAGTCGCCCGGCAGGAACGGCATCACCACCAGGCCGGTCTCGCAGAAGATCACGGCGAAGAGGATGGCATAGATCCAGGGACCGTAGTTGTTGACCAGCAGATCGAGGTAGGCATCGAGATGCAGGATGAGGTCCAGCGGGTTGAAATCCATGTACAGCACCTGTGTTCTTGACCCGCTACTACGGGCGCGCGATGACGGACAGCGCCATGGTTGGGGAAGGTTTACCGGCTAGGCGGGTAACTTTTCGCACATGACAGGAAGGGGATTATACGGCGAAGTCCGGATTGTGCCCGGAGAGTTTGTAGCGAGGGGTTACGACTCTTTCAGACCAGGCGCATTCTCTGTAGGAGCGGCCTTGTGCCGCGAAAGGGCTGCGGAGCAGCCCCGACGATTGTTGGTGCATCCAAAATCCCGGGGCCGCTTCGCGCCCCTTTCCGGCCGGTCCGACGCCTCGGCAAGGCCGCTCCTACAGGCGTACGTGTACGGTCATCTTGTATGCCGGTGGCCCCGTGCATCGCTCAATCCTGACTGATCGGCAAGATATAGTTCTCGAACTCGGTGTCCTTGCGAAAACCCATGGACTCATAAGTCTTGCGCGCCACTTCGTTGTCGCTGCTGGTGGACACGCGCATGCGCACGGCGTTGGATTGCTTGGCCATCTTCTTGGCCTCGCGCATCAGGTTGTCCGCTACCAGCATGCGTCGTGAGTCCTCGGCCACGTAGATGTCATTGAGGATCCACACGCGCTTGAGTGACAGCGAGGAGAAGCTCGGGTACAGCTGGCAGAAGCCCAGCAGGCGATCATCGCCGTCATCCGGCAGGGCCAGGTAGATAATCGACTCTTTACGCTTGAGGCGCTTCTCGAGGAAGGATCGTGAGCTGTCCGGGTAAGGCAATTGCCCATAAAACTCGCGATATTTCACGAACAGCGGGGTGAGCAGGTCGAGGTGTTCCAAGGTTGCCTGGATGATGCGCATGGGCGGGCCTCTGAGTCCATTGGGGATACGGCGGATTGCCTGCAGCGTCCTCTGGCATGCTGCCTAAAGCAGGCCAGAAGCGCAATCCGCCTTCCGTGACATGTTGTTTACCCTTCACCGAGCAGGAAGTTTGAGCTTTTTCCGGCGGATTCTTCACTGTCGATACTATGGACCTCTGCTTCGTCCTTCAGATTCACCCCCGACAGCTGGCGTCGGCACGCTTCGCGCATCAGGTACAGCAGGCGGTGGGCGGCCATGCCGTAGCTCAGGCCCTCCAGGCGCACATTGGAGATGCAGTTGCGGTAGGCGTCGGTCAGGCCGACCTTGGGCGCGTAGGTGAAGTACAGCCCCAGGCTGTCGGGCGAACTCAAGCCCGGGCGCTCGCCGATCAACATGACTGTCATGCGTGCGCCAAGCAGCTCACCGACTTCGTCGGCCACCGCGACCCGGCCTTGCTCCACCAATATAACCGGGGCGCTGGTCCAGCCATCGGCGGCGGCCTGCTCCTCGAAGCGGCTCAGGAAGGGCAGGGTGTGGCGGTGCACGGCCAACGCCGACAGACCATCGGCGACGACGATCGCCAGGTCTACGTCGCCGGGGTTGGCCTGGGCATGCTCGCGCAGGCGCTGCGCCGAGTCCTCGTGCAGGCGCCGGCCAAGGTCCGGGCGTTGCAGGTACTGGTGGCGGTCGCTGGCGGCGCTGTGCAGTAGCAGGCTGTCGCGGCCGCGCTCGCCAAGCTGCTGGCGCAGGCCAATGTGGTCGAACGGCAGGTGCACGGCATCGCGGGCCTGGGCGTGGGCGAACTGGAAGTCCAGCTGGGCGCCGGTCGGCAGGCTGATGCCGGTGCGGCCGAGGGCGATGCGCGCCGGGGTGAGGTTGCGCAGGGCCAGCCAGGGATTGTCCGGGGTGGGGGCGTGTCGTTCCATGGTCACCTCTAGGCCAGCTGTGCCAGGGCCTGGCGGAAGGCCGGCGGCAGGTTGTCGCCGAAGCGGATGCGGCCGTCGGCCTGGGTGAAGATGCCGGTGCGCTCCAGCCACGCCTCGAATTCCGGCCCGGGCTTCAGGCCCAGGGTCTGGCGCGCGTAGAGCGCGTCGTGGAACGAGGTGGTCTGGTAGTTGAGCATGATGTCGTCGGAGCCGGGGATGCCCATGATGAAGTTGATCCCGGCCACGCCCAGCAGGGTCAGCAGGGTGTCCATGTCGTCCTGGTCGGCCTCGGCGTGGTTGGTGTAGCAGATGTCGCAGCCCATCGGCACGCCCAGCAGCTTGCCGCAGAAGTGGTCCTCGAGACCGGCGCGGATGATCTGCTTGCCGTTGTACAGGTATTCCGGGCCGATGAAGCCGACCACGGTGTTGACCAGGAACGGCTTGAAGTGGCGGGCCACGGCGTAGGCGCGGGTCTCGCAGGTCTGCTGGTCGACGCCGTGGTGGGCGTTGGCCGACAGCGCGCTGCCCTGGCCGGTCTCGAAGTACATCAGGTTCTGCCCGAGCGTGCCGCGCTTGAGCGACAGGCCCGCCTCGTAGCCTTCCTGGAGCACGTTGAGGTTGATGCCGAAGCCGGCGTTGGCCGCCTCGGTGCCGGCGATGGACTGGAACACCAGGTCCAGCGGCACGCCACGGTTGATCGCCTCGATCGAGGTGGTGACGTGGGTCAGCACACAGGACTGGGTGGGGATGTCGTAGCGCTGGATGATCGCGTCGAGCATCTCCAGCAGCGCGCAGATCGAGGCGATGCTGTCGGTGGCCGGGTTGATGCCGATCATGGCGTCGCCGTTGCCGTACAGCAGGCCGTCGAGGATGCTCGCGGCGATGCCGGCCGGTTCGTCGGTCGGGTGGTTGGGCTGCAGGCGCGTCGACAGCCGCCCGCGCAGCCCCATGGTGCCGCGAAAGGCGGTGACCACGCGGATTTTCTGCGCCACCAGCACCAGGTCCTGCACGCGCATGATCTTCGATACCGCCGCCGCCATTTCCGGCGTCAGGCCTGGCGCCAGGGCCCGCAGGCTGTGCTCGTCGGCCTGCTCGCCCAGCAGCCAGTCGCGCAGGCCGCCGACGGTCAGGTGGCTGACGGCGGCGAAGGCCTGCGCATCGTGGGTGTCGATGATCAGGCGGGTGACTTCGTCCTGTTCATAAGGAATCAGCGCCTCGCTGAGGAAGTGCTTGAGCGGGATGTTGGCCAGGGCCATCTGCGCCGCCACCCGCTCGCCGTCGTTGCTGGCGGCGACCCCCGCCAGGTAGTCGCCCGAACGCGCCGGGCTGGCCTTGGCCATCACCTCTTTGAGGCTGTCGAAGCGGTAGACCTGGTGGCCCACCGTATGCGTGAAACTTGCCATACAGAATCTCCAGGGCGCCGCAGGCCTGGCCTGCGGCGCAAGTCGGCGATCAGTGCAGGGCCTCTTCGGCCTTCTGGATCGCGGCGAATTCCTCTTCCGGGGTACCAGCCACCAGGTGGTGACGGCTGTAGAAAGCAAAGTAGGCAATTAATACTGCATAGATCACCGCAGCGCCAATCACCACCCGCGGATCGACCAGGAACCCGGCGACCACGGCGATACAGGCCAGCACCAGGGCCACGCCCGAGGTGAAGATGCCGCCGGGGGTGCGGTACGGGCGCTCCATTTTCGGGCGACGGATGCGCAGGGTGATGTGCGCGGCCATCATCAGCACGTAGGACAGCGTGGCGCCGAACACCGCCACCAGGATCAGCAGGTCGCCCTGGCCGGTCAGCGACAGGGCAAAGCCGATGATGCCGGGGATCACCAGGGCCAGTACCGGGGCCTTGCTCTTGTTGGTTTCCGACAGCTTGCGCGGCAGGTAGCCAGCACGGGAAAGCGCGAAGATCTGCCGCGAATAGGCATAGATGATCGAGAAGAAGCTGGCGATCAGGCCGGCCAGGCCCACCAGGTTGACGAAGCCGCCCATCCAGGTGGAGCCGCCGTAGGCCTTGGACAGCGCCTCGACCAGCGGGTTGCCCGAGGCCTTCAGCGCTTCGGAACCGGCGCCGCCGGGCCCGACCACCAGGATCAGCAGGGCGAAGGCCAGCAGCACCAGCATCGCGCCGATCAGGCCGCGGGGCAGGTCGCGTTTCGGGTTCTTGGTCTCTTCGGCGGCCAGCGGCACGCCCTCGACCGCGAGGAAGAACCAGATTGCGTAGGGAATCGCCGCCCACACGCCGACGTAGCCGAACGGCAGGAAGCTGCTGGCACCCACGGCGTCAGTCTTGGCGATGTCGAACAGGTTGGCTGCATCGAAATGGGGCACCATGCCGATCAGGAACACCGCCAGGGCGATGGCGGCGACGGCGGTGATGATGAACATCAGCTTCAGCGCCTCGCCAACCCCGAAGATGTGGATGCCGATGAACACGATGTAGAAGGCCAGGTAGATCATCCAGCCGCCGATACCGAACAGCGACTGGCAGTAGGCGCCGATGAACACGGCGATGGCTGCGGGGGCAATGGCGTACTCGATGAGGATCGCCGTGCCGGTGAGGAACCCGCCCCAGGGGCCGAAGGCGCTGCGGGCAAAGCCATAGCCGCCGCCGGCGGTGGGGATCATCGACGAAAGTTCGGCCAGGGAGAAGCACATGCACAGGTACATGGTGGCCATCAGCAGGGTGGCGAGGAACATGCCGCCCCAGCCACCCTGGGCCAGGCCGAAGTTCCAGCCGGCATAGTCGCCGGAGATCACGTAGGCCACGCCCAGGCCCACCAGCAGGACCCAGCCGGCGGCGCCTTTTTTCAGTTCACGTTGCTGGAAATAGTCCGATCCGACTTTTTCGAAGTCGACGGAGGAACTCGCCGGCGCGCTGCCGGAATGATCGCTTGGCATAGGGTTCACCTGTTGTTTTTCTTAGGTTGCCGGAGGGACTGCCGGCCACTGGTGATTCGTTTTGCAGGAAGCGGGCCAGAGCGGTTGATGCACGGGAACCGCCCTGGTTTCTGGTTTGTGCAGGTCTGGCCTCTTCGCGGGCAAGCCCGCTCCCACAGATTCGGCACTGATTTTGAATTTTATGCTGTATCTGTGGGAGCGGGTTTACCCGCGAAAAGGGCGACGCGGTTTAGAAGAAGCCCAGCGGGTTGATGTCGTAGCTCACCAGCAGGTTCTTGGTCTGCTGGTAGTGGTCGAGCATCATCTTGTGGGTTTCACGGCCGACGCCGGACTTCTTGTAGCCACCGAACGCGGCGTGCGCCGGGTACAGGTGGTAGCAGTTGGTCCACACGCGGCCGGCCTTGATACCGCGGCCCATGCGGTAGGCGCGGTTGATGTCACGGGTCCACACGCCGGCACCGAGGCCGAACTCGGTGTCGTTGGCGATGGCCAGGGCCTCGGCTTCGTCCTTGAAGGTGGTGACGCTGACCACCGGGCCGAAGATTTCTTCCTGGAACACGCGCATCTTGTTGTTGCCCTTGAGCAGGGTCGGCTGGATGTAGTACCCGCTGGCCAGCGCGCCTTCGAGCTGCTCCACCTTGCCGCCGGTGAGCAGCTCGGCGCCTTCTTCCTGGGCAATCTTCAGGTACGACTGGATCTTCTCGAACTGCTGCTGGGATGCCTGGGCGCCGACCATGGTGTCGGTGTCCAGCGGGTCGCCGCGCTTGATCTGCAGGACCTTCTTCATCACCACTTCCATGAACTGCGGGTAGATCGACTCCTGCACCAGGGCGCGCGACGGGCAGGTGCATACTTCACCCTGGTTGAAGAACGCCAGCACCATGCCTTCGGCGGCCTTGTCGATGAAGGCCGGCTCGGCCTGCATGATGTCCTCGAAGTAGACGTTGGGCGACTTGCCACCCAGCTCGACGGTGGACGGGATGATGTTCTCGGCGGCGCATTTCATGATATGCGCGCCGACCGGGGTGGAGCCGGTGAAGGCGATCTTGGCGATGCGCTTGCTGGTGGCCAGGGCTTCACCGGCCTCGCGGCCATAGCCTTGCACCACGTTGAGCACGCCTTTGGGCAGCAGGTCGCCGATCAGCTCCAGCAGCACGGTGATGCCCAGCGGCGTCTGCTCGGCAGGCTTGAGCACCACGCAGTTGCCGGCGGCCAGGGCCGGGGCCAGCTTCCAGGCGGCCATCAGCAGCGGGAAGTTCCACGGGATGATCTGCCCGACCACGCCCAGTGGCTCGTGGATGTGATAAGCCACGGTGGATTCGTTGATCTCGGCGGCGCCGCCTTCCTGGGCGCGGATGCAGCCGGCGAAGTAGCGGAAGTGATCGACCGCCAGCGGGATGTCGGCGTTGAGGGTTTCGCGGATCGGCTTGCCGTTGTCCCAGGTCTCGGTGATGGCCAGCAGTTCGAGGTTCTGCTCGATGCGATCGGCGATGCGCAGCAGGACGTTGGAGCGGTCCTGCACCGAGGTGCGGCCCCAGGCGTCGGCGGCGGCATGGGCGGCGTCGAGGGCCTTTTCGATGTCTTCGGCGCTGGAGCGGGGGAACTCGGCGATCGCCTGGCCGTTCACCGGCGAGGTGTTGGTGAAGTACTCACCCTTTACCGGAGGAACGAACTCACCACCGATGTAGTTGCCGTAGCGGCTCTTGAAGGAAACCTTCGCGCCCTCGGTACCGGGATGTGCGTAACGCATGGTGTGTCTCCTGGTCGTTGTGATTGTTGCGGAGTTTCCTAGCGTAGAGCAAAGGTCGGGCCAGCGCCTGGAGGTCCTTGTGTATCAATGACTTGGGTCAAGGGCGGTAAGCGGTTGGCCATGCTCTGTGCCAAGGCCGGTACGGCCTGGGTGACACTTTGTACCGTTTGCGACACGGGTCGTGACCGCAGGGTCAGTGCACCATTGCAAAGCGTTCCCGCCTGGAGGATGCTGGCGACACGCTCTATCTGCGGAGAACAACTACAAATGCAGAGCAACCCGTTCAGCCGCCATGCCCAGCAAGTGCTCACGGTCGCCCACGGCCAGGCCAGCGGGCCGGGCAGCGACCCGTCGATCGCCCGCTCCTGGCTGCGCTGCCTGGAGGACTACCACCTCGACCCGGCACGGGCCCAGGCCCCGGTGGTGCTCGAGCACGGCCGCCTGCTGGAGAGCCGCGAGCGCCTGCGCCAGGTGCTGCAGATCGCCGACAACGAGATGAACAGCCTGCACCAGCAGCTCTCCGGCAGCGGGCACGCGGTGTTGCTGACCGACGCCCGCGGGGTGATCCTCAACTGCGTCACCGCCCCCGGCGAGCGGCGCATCTTCGAGCGCGCCGGGCTGTGGCTGGGCGCCGACTGGAGCGAAGCCCGCGAGGGCACCAACGGCATCGGCACCTGCCTGGTCGAGCGCCAGGCCCTGACCATTCACCAGGACGAGCACTTTCGTGGCCGCCATACCGGCCTGACCTGCTCGGCCAGCCCGGTATTCGACCCCCACGGTGAACTGCTGGGGGTACTCGACGTGTCATCGGCACGGCCGGATGTTTCGCGCCAGAGCCAGTTCCACACCATGGCCCTGGTCAACCTGTCGGCGAAGATGATCGAAAGCTGTTATTTCCTGCGTCATTTCGAGCAGCAGTGGCTGCTGCGCTTCCACCTGCAGGCCGAGTCGGTCGGCCTGTTCAGCGAAGGGTTGCTTGCCGTCGATGGCGACGGGCGGATTTGCGCCGCCAACCAGAGCGCCTTGAACCTGCTGGGGACCATCCGAGGCGGCGTGCTGGGCAAGCCCCTGGACAGGTTCTTCGCCTGCAGCCACGACGAGCTGTTCAGTCGCGCCACGCCCCAGGGCAGCAGCGCCTGGCCGCTGCACACCCGCGATGGCCGCCAGGTGTTCGCCAGCTTGCGCGGCCAGGCCCGAACGCCGGTGTGGTCAGTGCCGGTGGCCTTGCCCCGGGCCAGCGACCCCGGCATCTGCCTGCTCGACCCGGCCCTGCGCGAGGACTTTCGCCGCGCCGTGCGGGTGTTCGAGCGTGATGTGCCGCTGCTGCTGCGCGGCGAGACCGGCTGCGGCAAGGAGGCCTTCGCCCAGGCCGTGCACCAGGCCAGCTCGCGCCGGCACAAGCCGTTCGTGGCGATCAACTGCGCGTCGATTCCCGAGAGCCTGATTGAGAGCGAGCTGTTCGGCTATCGCGGCGGCAGCTTCACCGGCGCGCGCAAGGAGGGCATGCGCGGCAAGCTGTTGCAGGCCGATGGCGGCACCTTGCTGCTGGACGAGATCGGCGATATGCCGCTGGCGCTACAGACCCGCCTGCTGCGGGTGCTCGAAGAACGCCAGGTGGTGCCCATCGGTGGCGAGCCGCAGGCGGTGGATGTGCGGATCGTCAGCGCCACCCACCGTGACCTGCTGGAACGGGTTGAACAGGGGGGCTTTCGCGAAGATCTCTATTACCGCCTCAATGGCCTCGAGGTTGCACTGCCGGCGCTGCGCGAGCGTAGCGACAAGGCGCAGTTGCTCGATTTCCTGCTGGCGCAGGAGGCCGAGGGCCAACCCGTCGGCCTCGACCCGGCCGCCCGCCAGGCGTTGCTGGACTTCACCTGGCCGGGTAACGTGCGGCAGATGAGGAATGTACTGCGTACCGTGGTGGCGTTGTGCGAAGGTGCGCACATCGAGTTTTCCGATCTCCCTGCAATTGTCCGCCATGGCGCGCCCTCTGTAGGAGCGGCCTTGTGCCGCGAAAGGGCCGCAGAGCGGCCCCAGGATCCTGACCATATCGCTGAAATCGCCGGGGCTGCTGCGCAGCCCTTTCGCGGCACAAGGCCGCTCCTACACGCCGAGCGCGATGCATTGCTCGCCGTACTGGAGGCAAACCGCTGGCACTTGACCCGCGTCGCCGAACACCTGGGCATCAGCCGCAATACCTTGTATCGAAAACTGCGCAAACATGGCATCGCCAGGGCTGGTTGAGCGAAACAGCGAGTGCGATTTCCCTCGCCCTGGGCTACCCTGCCTCGACGTTTTGCGAGGTCGATCATGCACATTCATATTCTCGGTATTTGCGGCACTTTCATGGGTTCGCTGGCGGTGCTGGCCAAGGAACTGGGCCACCGCGTCACCGGCTCCGATGCCAACGTCTATCCCCCGATGAGCACCCAGCTCGAGGCCCAGGGCATCGAGCTGACCCAGGGTTACGACCCGGCCCAGCTGGAGCCGGCACCTGACCTGGTGGTGATCGGCAACGCCATGTCGCGGGGCAACCCGGCGGTGGAGTACGTGCTGAACAAGGGCCTGCCCTATGTGTCCGGCCCGCAGTGGCTGGCCGACCATGTGCTGCAGGGCCGCTGGGTGCTGGCCGTGGCCGGTACCCATGGCAAGACCACCACCAGCAGCATGCTGGCCTGGGTCCTGGAGCATGCCGGCATGAGCCCGGGCTTCCTGATCGGCGGCGTGCCGCAGAACTTCTCGGTGTCGGCGCGCCTGGGCGGCACACCGTTCTTCGTGGTCGAGGCCGACGAATACGACAGCGCCTTCTTCGACAAGCGCTCGAAGTTCGTGCACTACCACCCGCGCACCGCGATCCTCAACAACCTCGAGTTCGATCACGCGGACATCTTCCCGGACCTGGCGTCCATCGAGCGGCAGTTCCACCACCTGGTGCGCACCATCCCGAGCGAAGGCCTGGTCATCCACCCGACCACCGAGCAGGCGCTGGAGCGAGTGATCGGCATGGGCTGCTGGACCCCGGTGCAGACCACCGGAGCTGGTGGCCAGTGGCAGGCGCGCCTGCTCAGCGCCGACGGTTCGCGCTTCGAGGTGCTGTTCGAGGACGAGGCGCAAGGCGTGGTGGACTGGGCCCTGACTGGCCAGCACAACGTTGCCAACGCCCTGGCCACCCTGGCGGCCGCCCGCCATGTGGGTGTGGCCCCGGCCATGGGCATCGAGGGCCTGAGCGCGTTCAAGAGCGTCAAACGGCGTATGGAGAAGGTCGCCGAAGTTCAAGGCGTGACCATCTACGATGACTTCGCCCACCACCCGACTGCCATTGCCACCACCCTCGATGGCCTGCGCAAGCGCGTTGGCGAGGCGCCGGTGATTGCGGTGATCGAGCCGCGCTCCAACTCCATGAAGCTTGGCGCCCACCGCGATGGCCTGCCGGAAAGCGTCAACGACGCCGACCAGGTGATCTGGTACGCGCCGCCCAACCTGGGCTGGGACCTGGCGGGCACCGCCGCGCAGTGCAAGGTGCCGAGCGTGGTGGCCGACAGCCTCGAAGCCATCATCGAGCGCATCAAGGGCCAGGCCCGCCCGGGCACCCATGTGGTGATCATGAGCAACGGCGGCTTCGGCGGCCTGCACGGCAAGCTGGCCGAGGCGCTGAAGTGAGCGGGCCGGAACGCATCACCCTGGCCATGACCGGCGCCTCCGGGGCGCAGTATGGCCTGCGTCTGCTCGATTGCCTGGTGCGCGAGGACCGCGAGGTGCACTTCCTCATCTCCAAGGCCGCGCAGTTGGTGATGGCCACCGAGACCGACGTGCTGCTGCCGGCCAAGCCCCAGGCCATGCAGGCGTTCCTCACCGAGTACACCGGCGCGGCCGACGGGCAGATCCGCGTGTACGGCAAGGAGGACTGGATGTCGCCGGTGGCCTCGGGCTCCGGCGCGCCGGCGGCGATGGTGGTGGTGCCCTGTTCCACCGGCACCCTGTCGGCGATCGCCACGGGTGCCTGCAACAACCTGATCGAGCGCGCCGCCGACGTGACCCTCAAGGAACGTCGGCAACTGATCCTGGTGCCGCGCGAGGCGCCGTTCTCCACCATCCACCTGGAGAACATGCTCAAGCTGTCGCAGATGGGCGCGGTGATCCTGCCGGCGGCACCGGGGTTCTATCACCAGCCGCAGAGCATCGACGACCTGGTCGATTTCGTCGTGGCGCGCATCCTCAACCTGCTGAACATCCCGCAGGACATGCTGCCGCGCTGGGGCGAGCATCATTACGGGGTCGATGATTGAAGCGGGTGTTGGCGGGGCTGGTGATACTGGCCCAGCTCGGCGGTTGCGCCACGGTGCGCACCCTCGATGCCAACAAGCCGGGGGCGCCTGTGGTGTATGCCGGGACGCGGCTTGACCTGTACGTGATCAATGGCGGTTGTTGTCCCGAAGATCGCTTCGGCGCCGAGGCGCCGGCTTATCCGGGGTTGGACCTGCCGGGGAGCGCGTTGCTGGATACCTTGTTGCTGCCGCTGTCGTTGTTGACTGCGGCGGGGGTGGGTTTCAACGCCACGGGCGGTCTGTAGCGGCCCTTTCGCGGGTAAACCCGCTCCCACAGGGCTTGTGCACAACCTGTGGGAGCGGGTTTACCCGCGAAAGGGCATAACAGGTCAACGCTATTTCTTGCCGAGTTTTCTCAACTCGTCCGACTCGACCACCCGGATCCCGTCTTCCTCTTCCAGCGCCAGGCGCCACAGCGCCCGGGCCAGGGTGCAGGCCTCGATGCCCCGGTACTTGCCCGGTATCAGGCGGGCGAAGGGCGCCGCCATCCGTTCACCCAGGCGCGGCTCGATCCGCTCGCCCAGCAGTAACGAAGGCCGCACGATGGTCAACTGCGGCCAGTCCTGCTGCTTGAGCGCCTCTTCCATCTCGCCCTTGACCCGGTTGTAGAAGACCGACGATTTCGTATCGGCGCCCAGGGCGCTGATCACCAGCAGGTGGCGCGCACCCATCTCGCGGGCACGCTTGCTGAAGGCCACGACCATGTCCAGGTCGACGGCGCGGAAGGCGTTTTCCGAGCCTGCCTGCTTGAGCGTGGTGCCCAGGCAGCAGAAGGCGATATCGACACGACCGGCCAGTTGCGGGAGAAACACGGCCGGATCGCCCACCGGGTTTTCCAGGTGCGGATGCTCGGCCAGGGGGCGGCGGGTCGGTGCCAGCACGCGGCTGATGGTGGGCTCGTTGAGCAGGCGATCCAGCAGGTGTTCACCCGTCAGACCCGTGGCACCGGCAAGCAGGACATGTTGAGGCGTCAGGTACATGGTGTCTCTCCCTCGTTACTACACAGCTTAGTGGGCGCCAGGTTTTTTTGCCTGTTCCCCCGAAGCTGGCTGGGCTTCATTGCGCAGGGCTTGCTCGGCCTGTTGGTGGCGCAGGCGCTGCCAGTGGCTGATCACTGGCGGCGGCGCCCAGAGCTGTGGCTCCGAGGCTTCGAAGCCCTCCCTTCGTTCTCTTTCGGCAACGCTTTGCCGCGCCAGTTCAAACGCCTGTTTCAGGTCGTCGGTCTGGTTCAGCGCCTGGGCGAACAGGGCGTCGCCGAAGTAGGTGAAGTCGGCCTCTTCCGAGCAGCCGAACGACACCCGGTCGGGGCGCGCGGCGGTCATGACCAGGGTGCGGTCGTCCTTGAGCGGGGCGATATAGCCACCGGAATAACAGGCGGAGATGACGATCACCTTGTCGCGGTCCTTCAGTGGTGCCAGGGCGCTGGCCAGTTCGTCGGCGGACAGGTCGGCCAGTTGCAGGCGCGGCTGGTCGAGCACCAGTTGGTGGTCATGGCTGCCGTGGCTGGTCAAGTAGATGAACACCAGGTCCTCCGGGCCGCTGCGCTCGGCCAGGGTACGGGCGGCACGGGTGATGTTCTCGCGTGTGGCCATGGGGCGGTCGGCCAGATGGTCGCGATGATTGACCAGGGTCACCTGGCCGTGGGCGCCGAAGCGCACCTTGAGCATGTTGCTGACATAGTCGGCCTCACGCAGGAACACGCTTTGCTGGCCGTCACCGGCCACCACCAGGCTGTACAGCTGCACAGGCGGTACCGACGCAGGCACCTTGGCCAGTGCATCGGCCAGTAGTTTGCCCTGGTTGAGCAGGGCCAGGTCCAGCGGGTCGGGCAGCAGCTTGCCCTGGGCATCGCGCACCCGCACGCCGTTGACCCAGGTGCCGCTCTCGACCCGTCCGTCCGGGTGGGTCAGCTTGCCGCGACCATGGTAGGCGTCGTCGGCAAAACCGCCGACATACTGGCTGCCGTCGGCCAGTTGCAAGGTGCCGCTGCCGGCGAAGCGCCAGTCGCGAAAACCACCCTTGTAGCGGCTGCCGTCGCTGCCCAGCAGTTCGCCCTGGCCGACCAGCGACCCATCCTTGAAGTCGCCGATCCAGACGTCGCCGTCGGCGCTCTCGTAGCGACCCCGGCCTTCGAGGCGGTTGTCCTTGAACTCGCCGATGTACTGCTCGCCGTCGGCGCTGTCGTAGGTGCCGGCGCCTTGCAGCTGGCCGTCGATGAAGTGGCCGCCGAACTGGTTGCCGCTGGCGTTGCTGCGCACCCCGGCGCCGTTGGGCTTGCCCTTGGCGAACAGGCCCTGGTAGCGGCTGCCGTCGGCCAGTTCGAGCTGGCCGGCACCTTCGTACTGGTCGTCCTTGAACTGGCCGCGGTAGGTCTGGTCGTTTTGTTTGAGCGTGCCCTCGCCATCGCGGCGGCCATGCTTGAAGGTGCCGGCATAATGGCTGCCGGGGGTGGTCAGGTCGCCCAGGCCCTGGAACAGGCCTTCGCTGAATTGGCCGCGATAGACCTCGCCGTTGCTGCCGTGCCATTCGCCCTGGCCATGCCACTGGCCGTCCTTGAAGGTGCCGGCGTACCAGCTGCCGTTGGGATAGTCGATGCGCCCCTCGCCTTGCAGCAGGCCGTCAACCACCTGGCCGCGGTAGCGGCCGCCGTCGGGCAGCCGGGCGTCCGGGGGCGACAGTGGTTCGCCTTCGCCGCAGGCGGCGAGCAGCAGGATCAGGGTCAGGGGGAGCAGGCGGCGCATGGCGGGTTCCGGGACAATCGATGCGCCGAGTATGCCGCAGAATGCGCAGGTGCGTGAATCGGGGCCGCGTGGCGACCCCTGGGGCGGCTCAGACGAAGCAGAGCGACAGCGGTTCGGCGATGTAGGCGGGTTTTTCTTCGCCTTCGATCTCGAGGGTGACGGTGGCCTTGAGCAGCCATTGCCCCGGTTTCTTCTCGGTGGCGTCGGTCAGGTCGACCTTCAGTCGTACCTGGCTGTCGACCTTCACCGGTTGGATGAAGCGCACGCTGTCCAGGCCGTAGTTGACCACCATCTTCAGCCCTTCGGGCAGCACGAGGATGTCTTCCATCAGTTTGGGAATCAACGACAGGGTGAGAAAACCATGGGCGATGGTGGTGCCGAACGGGGTCTTGGCCGCTTTGACCGGGTCGACATGGATGAACTGGAAATCGCCAGTGGCCTCGGCGAACAGGTTGATGCGTTGCTGATCGATCTTCAGCCAGGCGGAACGTCCCAGTTCCTTGCCAACGTACTGCGAAAGCTCTGTAACGGGTACATAGGGCATCGCGACATCTCCAGATTGTCATTTGGTACGAGTGTGCAAGATCAGCACGGCGAACCGTTTCAGTCAAGTTGCCCGCTTTTCGCCGAATATCGCCTTATAGGCAGTTGCTTAGCGTGCTTATAATGGTCGCCATGCTCTGAGGGAGGTCCATATGCTGTTGCGTGGTTTGACCTGGCTGGTGCTGTTCCAGTTGCTGGGAACGGCGATCAACCACCTGTTGCTGCCCATCCTGCCCGGGCCCATCATCGGCCTGTTGCTGCTGATGGCCTTCCTGATGATCCGTGGCGAGGTCGGCCAGCCACTCAACGAGGCCGCCGGCAGCCTGCTGCGCTACCTGCCGCTGCTGCTGGTGCCGCCGGCGGTGGGGGTGATGGTCTATGCCAGGGACATCGCCGCTGACTTCTGGGCCATTGTCGGAGCCCTGCTGATTTCCTGCCTGCTGACCCTGGTGTTCGTCGGCGTGCTGATGCAGAAGTTGATCCAGCGTCAGGGCAGGCGCGAGGAGCAGCCATGATCCTCGACTGGCACGGCGCGCTCGAGGCGGTCATCCACCATCCGTTGTTCGGCATCGGCATCACCCTGGCCGCCTACCAGCTGGTGCTGGCGGGCTATGAGAGGACCCGCTGGATCTTCCTGCAGCCGGTGCTGGTGTCGATGCTGGTGGTGATCGGCATCCTCCTGGCCTGCGGCATCGACTACGCCGAGTACCGCAAGAGCACCGAGATCATGAACATCCTCCTGGGGCCGGCTACCGTGGCCCTGGCGGTGCCGCTCTACCTCAACCTGCGGCGTATTCGGCAGCTGTTCTGGCCGACATTTACTACGCTGGTAGTCGGAGGCCTGTTCGCCACCGTGGCGTGCCTGGCGCTGGGGTGGTGGTTCGGTGCCGAACACATGATCCTGATGACCATGGCGCCGAAGTCGGTCACTTCGCCGATCGCCATGCTGGTGGCCGAGCAGATCGGCGGGGTGGCGGCCCTGGCCGCGGTGTTCGTGCTGATCACCGGGGTGATCGGCGCGATCTTCGGCCCGGCGCTGTTGACCCGCTGCGGCGTGCTCAGCCCGGAGGCGCGAGGCATGGCGCTGGGGGTGACCGCCCACGCGGTGGGTACCTCGGTGGCCTTGCAGGAAAGTGACGAATGCGGCGCCTTCGCCGCGCTGGCGATGAGCCTGATGGGGGTGGCCACGGCGGTGTTCCTGCCGTTGGCGGTCAGCCTGGTGGCTTGAGGAATCGAGATGACGTTACCGCTGTTTCCCCTCAATACCGTGCTGTTCCCCGGTTGCCTGCTCGACCTGCAGATCTTCGAGGCGCGCTACCTGGACATGATCGGCCGCTGCATGAAGCAGGGCGCCGGTTTCGGCGTGGTGTGCATCCTTGAAGGCGAACAGGTGGGCAAGGCGCCGCCAGTGGTGGCCTCGCTCGGCTGCGAGGCGTTGATCCGCGATTTCGTGCAGCAGGACAACGGCCTGCTGGGCATCCGTGTCGAGGGCGTGCGGCGGTTTCGCGTCGAGCGGACCGAGGTGCAGAAGGACCAGCTGATGCTCGCCGAGGTGCAATGGCTGCCGGACCTGGCGGACAGCCCGTTGCTGGAGCAGGACGACGACCTCCTGGCCCTGCTGCTGGCGTTGGGCGAGCACCCGATGGTCGAAGCGCTGGACATGCCGCGCGACGTGGACGGGCGCCAGTCGCTGGGCAACCAGCTGGCGTACCTGCTGCCGTTCATGGAAGAGGATAAGCTCGGCCTGCTGGCCATCGATTCGCCGCAGCTCAGGCTGGAGGCGATCCAGGCGTTGCTCGAGCGGATCCAGGGCGAGTTGTTCGCCTGATCAGGATTGCCCGCCCAGCGGCCCATGCGATCCCTGTAGGAGCGGCCTTGTGCCGCGAAAGGGGCGCAACGCGGCCCCGGCGATTTTTGCTTTAGCGCTGAAATCCCGGGGCCGCTTCGCCGCCCTTTCGCGGCACAAGGCCGCTCCTACAGGGACTTGCGACTGTATCAATACTGGTAGCGCAACAACGCCTTTGGCAGCGCGTGCAGGGCAAAGAACGCCAGCAACGCGACGCATGCCGGCAGCACCAGCCACCACACCCGTTGCGCCAGCGCCACCAGCGGCTGGCGATGCTGCACCAGGGTCAGGCTCGCCGCGCACACGCAGCACGCCAGCAACGCTCCGGCGAGGATATCGGTTGGCCAGTGCGCGCCCAGGTAAACCCGCGACAAGGCGATCGCCAGCGCCGGCAGGCAGCCCAGCATGACCCAGGTCAGGCGCATGCGCGGCGGCTGCCCGCGTCCGGCCAGCACCGCCAGCACCAGGAAGAAGGCGAATGACGCCGAGCTGTGGCCGCTGGGCATGCTGTAGCTGGTCAGCGGATCGACCAGCACCTCGGGGCGGGCGCGGGCGAACAGCCATTTCAGCGTACCGTTGGCCAAGGCCGTGCCGATCAGCGCGGTGCCGGCGAACAAGGCGTGACGCCATTGCCGGGCCAGCAGCAGCAAGCCGGTGAGCAGGCCGCCCAGGAAGAACTGGGTGCGGAAGTCGCCCAGGCGGGTGACCAGCACCACGGCGCCGTCGATGGCCTGGCTGCGGTGTTCCTGAACCAGGGTCATCACGCCCTGGTCGAACTCGCTCAGGTATGGCCAGCCGATGAACAGCGCGGCCACGGCCAGGCCGCTGAGGGCGGCGATCAGCCGGGTGCCGTGGCGCTGGTCGCGAATGCTGGTGCTCAAGCTCAGGCCGATGAGCACTGCCAGGGTGCCGACGACGATCCCGGCGTCCAGCCAGAACCCTTCCGGCAGTGGCAGGCGCATGGCCGCGCCGGTGGCCCAGCCGGGCAGCAGGTAGGCTACCGACCAGCCGGCGCCGGCCACCAGGCTCACGGCGATGAAGCGTGGCAGCGGCATGTCGAACATGCCGGCGACCATCGGCAGCATCGGTCGCAGCGGGCCGATGAAGCGGCCGACCAGCAGGCTGGCAATGCCGTAGCGCTGGAAGTACGCCTCGGCGCTGCCGATCCACTGCGGGTGGCTGCGCAGCAGCGGCAGGCGGCGGATGTTCTGGTGGAAGTACTTGCCGATGCCGTAGGAGATCGCATCGCCCAGCATCCCGCCGAGGAAGCCCAGCAACAGCGTCTCGCCGAGGCTGAAGGCGCCGCTGCCGGCCAGCACGGCGACGGCGAACAGCAGCACGGTGCCGGGCACGATGATGCCGGCGATCGCCAGGCATTCGACGCAGGCGACGATGAAGATCGCCAGGCCGAGCCACTGCGGATTGGCGCCAAGCCAGGTGGTCAGGCTGTCGAGCCATTGGCCCATGGTTCAGTTTCCTTGTTCGAGCATGAAGAAGTCTTTGCCTTCGACCTGGCCGCGGCGCAGCGGGTTTCGGCTGCAGAAGCGCGCGTAGTCGGCATCGACGAAGCGGTAGGGCAGGTGTTCGTCGCGGCCGTGGGGGATGCCCAGCCGGGTGGTCTGGATCACCCTTGGTACCTGTATGGCGCAGTCCTCGACATACAGGCGCTCGGGGTCGAAGCGCCGGGCGTCCCAGTTCGGCACCTTCAGGCCCAGGGCCCGGCACAGCAGGGTCTGGCCGTTGCACAGGCGCTCGGGTGGGCGCAGGTTGCCGCTGGCGTCGGGGTTGTTCAGCTGCATCCGGGCCAGGCTGTTGGCGTCTGAGATGGCGTCGGTCCAGGGGTAGGCGGACTTGATCAGCACCGCGTTGCCCGGGCCCTGGGCGCTGAAGTTCAGTGAATCGCCGCCACGGGCGTAATACATGTAGATGTGCCCGCCATCGAGGAACAGCGCCTTGCGCTTCTCGGTGAAGCCCAGGGAGGCGTGGCTGCCCTTGTCGGTGAGGTAGTAGGCCTCGGTCTCGATGATTCGCGCCGCCAGCCAGAGATCGCCGTGGCGATGACGGATGACCTTGCCCAGCAGCTCGCGGGCGAGGGTCTGGGCGTCGCGGTCGAAGAAGCTGTCGGGCAAGGCCCGGGCCGGGCAGGGGGCTGGGACGGACATACGCGCGGTTCGTGGCTATGGAGGCGGCGATGATAGCAATGAATGGCTTAATCGAGGCTGAATCGCCAAGTCGGTGATTGGCCCTTTCGCGGGTAAACCCGCTCCCACAGGTTATGCGCAGAGCCTGTGGGAGCGGGTTTACCCGCGAAAGGGCCGGATCAGGCGCAGGAAATGCTGATACGGGTCGTTACATCTTTCCAACACATTCCCCCCACCATTTTCGACCATCCGCCACCCGCCGCTGGGCGTACCCGAGCGCTCCAGTTATAATCAGCCGATTTCCCCTTTGCCAAGACACCGAACCCATGACCGAGTCCGTTCTTGACTACATGACCCGCCTGGGTCGCGCCGCCCGCGAGGCCTCGCGGGTGATCGGCCGTGCCAGCACCGCGCAGAAGAACCGCGCCCTGCAGGCCGCCGCCGACGCCCTCGACGCGGCTCGCGACGCGCTCACCGCAGCCAACGAACAGGACCTGGCCAACGGTCGCAAGAACGGCCTGGAGCCGGCGCTGCTCGACCGCCTGGCACTCACCCCGGCGCGCATCGACGGCATGATCACCGGCCTGCGCCAGGTGGCCAGCCTGGCGGATCCGGTCGGTGCCATCCGCGACATGAGCTACCGCCCGTCGGGCATCCAGGTCGGCAAGATGCGCGTGCCGCTGGGTGTCATCGGCATCATCTACGAGTCGCGCCCCAACGTGACCATCGACGCCGCCAGCCTGTGTCTGAAGTCGGGCAACGCCACCATCCTGCGCGGCGGCTCCGAGGCCATCCACTCCAACCGCGCCATCGCCGCCTGCATCCAGCGCGGCCTGGCCGAGGCCGGCCTGCCGCCGGCGGTGGTGCAAGTGGTCGAGACCACCGACCGCGAGGCCGTGGGCGCGCTGATCAGCATGCCGGAATTCGTCGATGTGATTGTCCCGCGTGGCGGCCGTGGCCTGATCGAGCGCATCAGTCGCGACGCCCGGGTACCGGTAATCAAGCATCTGGACGGCATCTGCCATGTCTTCGTCGATGCCCATGCCGACCTGGACAAGGCATGGCGCGTGGCCTTCAACGCCAAGACCTACCGCTACGGCATCTGTGGCGCCATGGAAACCCTGTTGGTGGACCAGGCCGTGGCCGAGCGCTTCCTGCCGGAAATGGCCCGCCGATTCCACGACAAGGGCGTCGAGCTGCGCGGCTGCGAGCGCACCCGGGCGATCATCGACGCCAAGCCGGCCAGTGAAGACGACTGGCACACCGAATACCTTGACGCGATCCTGTCGATCCGCGTCGTCGACGGCCTGGAGCAGGCCATCGAACACATCAACCACTACGGCTCGCACCACACCGACTCGATCATTACCGAGCACCAGGGCCAGTCCCGGCGTTTCATCGCCGAGGTAGACTCGGCGTCGGTCATGCTCAACACCCCGACCTGCTTCGCCGATGGCTTCGAGTACGGCCTGGGCGCGGAAATCGGCATCTCCACCGACAAGCTGCACGCCCGCGGCCCGGTCGGCCTGGAAGGCCTGACCTGCGAGAAGTACGTGGTGATCGGCGACGGCCAGCTGCGCGGCCAGGAGTCGTGCTGAGTTGAGCAACGCTGTGGCAGTCCGGCGCATCGGCATTCTCGGCGGTACCTTCGACCCGGTGCATATCGGTCACCTGCGCAGCGCGCTGGAAGTGGCCGAGTTCATGCGCCTGGACGAGCTGCGCCTGCTGCCTAACGCCCGCCCGCCGCACCGCGACACGCCGCTGGTGTCGGCCCAGGATCGGTTGGCCATGGTGCGCGGCGCGGTGGCCGGGGTTGATTGCCTGAGTGTCGATGCCCGTGAACTGGCCCGCGACAAACCGTCGTACACCATCGACACGCTCGAATCGATCCGCTCTGAATTGAACGTGCACGACCAGCTGTTCCTGGTGCTGGGCTGGGACGCGTTCTGCGGCCTGCCCAGCTGGCATCGCTGGGAAGAGCTGCTGCAACACTGTCACATCCTGGTGCTGCAGCGCCCGGATGCCGATGTCGAACCCCCTGACGAGTTGCGCAACCTGTTGGCGGCGCGCTCGGAGAGCGATCCCACCGCCATGTCCGGCCCGGCGGGGCACATTTCGTTCGTCTGGCAGACCCCGCTCGCGGTGTCCGCCACGCAAATCCGGCAGCTGCTGGCCAGCGGCAAGTCGGTGCGGTTCCTGGTGCCGGACGCAGTACTGGCCTATATCGAGGCACACGACCTGTATCGTGTGTCCAACTGACGGCGCCCGCTGGCGCCTCAATCAATGAGTTGAACGAGTTTTATATGACCAAGCAGAAAATCAATGGCATCAGTGGCGAAGAGCTGGTCAAACTGACCATCAGCGCCCTGGAAGACGTCAAGGCCCAGGACATCCAGGTCATCGACGTGCGCGAAAAGCACAGCCTGACCGACTACATGATCATTGCCACCGGTACCTCCAATCGCCAGATCAACGCGATGCTGGAAAAGGTCCGTGAAGCGGTGAAGAAAGAGGGTGCGCAACCCCTGGGTGAAGAAGGCAAGGGCGACAGCGACTGGGTCCTGCTGGACCTGAACGACGTCATCGTGCACATGATGACCGCCGCTGCCCGCCAGTTCTACGACCTGGAGCGCCTGTGGCTGGGTGCCGAGCAGAGCCGTGCCGCCGATGCCAAGCACCACAGCCCGGAAAACGCCAGCGATTACTTCACCGACAAGCTCAAAGACCGGGAATAAGGAAGCGCCGTGCGTCTGCGTCTGATCGCGGTCGGCTCGCGCATGCCCAAGTGGGTCGAGGAAGGCTGGCATGAGTATGCCAAGCGCCTGCCCCCGGAGCTTGCGCTGGAGCTGGTGGAAATCCCGCTTAACACCCGCGGCAAGAACGCCGATGTCGCCCGCCTGATCCGTCAGGAGGGCGAGGCGATGCTGAGCAAGGTGCAGCCTGGGGAACGCATCGTCACCCTCGAGGTCCATGGCAAGCCCTGGAGCACCGAGCAATTGGCGGGCGAGTTGGACCGTTGGCGCCTGGACGCGCGTACGGTCAACCTGATGGTGGGCGGCCCGGAAGGGCTGGCGCCGGAAGTCTGCGCGCGCAGCGAACAGCGCTGGTCGCTGTCGCCGCTGACGTTGCCGCACCCGTTGGTAAGGATACTCATCGGCGAGCAGATCTACCGCGCCTGGACCGTGCTGTCCGGGCATCCCTACCACAAATGAACCTGTAAGCCTCTCCGATGCCGCAGCAGATTCGCCTCAAGGACCACGAAAAAGACGCCCGCCTGGTGCGCAACCGCGTCGTCGTGGGCGCCGTGGCGGTGGTGCTGCTCGTCTGCGTGCTGATCGCCCGGCTGTATTACCTGCAGGTCATCCAGTACGACTATCACTCGACGCTGTCGGAGAACAACCGGGTGCATGTGCAGCCGATCCCGCCGACCCGTGGGCTGATCTTCGACCGCAACGGCGTGGTGGTGGCGGACAACCGCCCCAGCTTCAGCCTGGTGATGACCCGCGAACGCGCCGGCAATGCCGGCAAGTGGCAGGACGTGCTGGATGTGATCGTCGAGGTGCTCGAGCTCACTCCCGACGACCGTGCCCTGTTCGAGAAGCGCATGAAGCAGGGGCGCCGGCCATTCGAGCCGGTGCCGATCCTGTTCGAGCTCAACGAAGAGCAGATTGCCCGCATCGCGGTCAACCAGTTCCGCCTGCCCGGCGTGGAAGTAGCGGCGCAGCTGGTTCGCCACTACCCCCAGGGCGCGCATTTCGCCCATTCGGTGGGCTACGTCGGGCGGATCAACGAGAAGGAACTCAAGAGCCTCGACCCGGTGAATTACAGCGGCACCCACCACATCGGCAAGACTGGCATCGAGCGCTTCTACGAAGACGAGCTGCATGGCCAGGTGGGGTACGAGGAAGTCGAGACCAACGCCCGTGGCCGCGTGCTGCGAGTGCTCAAGCGCACCGACCCGAAGCCGGGCAAGGACATCGTGCTGAGCTTGGATATCAAGCTGCAGGAAGCCGCCGAGCAGGCGCTGGGCGGGCGCCGTGGCGCCATCGTCGCCCTCGATCCGCGCACCGGCGAGGTGCTGGCGATGGTCAGCCAGCCGAGCTTCGATCCCAACCTGTTCGTCACCGGCATCGGCTTCAAGGCCTACGCCGAACTGCGCGACTCGATCGACCGGCCGCTGTTCAACCGTGTGCTGCGCGGTCTTTATCCGCCTGGCTCGACCATCAAGCCGGCAGTGGCGATTGCCGGGCTCGACAGTGGCGTGGTGACGGCAGGCAGCCGGGTGTTCGACCCGGGTTACTACCAACTGCCCAACTACGATCACAAATACCGCAACTGGAACCGCACCGGCGATGGCTGGGTTGATCTGGATGTGGCGATCATGCGGTCAAACGATACGTACTTCTACGATCTTGCGCACAAGATGGGAATCGATCGGCTGTCCAGCTACATGAACAAGTTCGGTATCGGGCAGAAGGTCGCCCTGGACATGTTCGAAGAGTCGCCCGGATTGATGCCGTCCCGTGAGTGGAAGCGCGCCACCCGCCGTCAGGCCTGGTTCCCCGGCGAAACCCTGATCCTCGGTATCGGCCAGGGCTATATGCAGACCACGCCGCTGCAGTTGGCCCAGGCCACCGCGCTGATTGCCAACAAAGGCGTGTGGAACCGTCCACACCTGGCCAAGACCATCGAAGGCCAGCCTCCGGTGGACGAGAACCCCATGGAAAACATCGTCCTGCGCGACAAGTCTGACTGGGCCAGGGTCACTCATGGCATGGAGCAGGTGATGCACGGCGCCCGCGGCACCGCCCGCAAGGCCGCCATCGGCTCGCAGTACCGCATCGCAGGCAAGAGCGGCACGGCCCAGGTGGTGGCGATCAAGCAGGGTGAGAAGTACGACCGCAACAAACTCCAGGAACGCCACCGCGACCACGCCTTGTTCGTCGCCTTCGCCCCGGCCGACGATCCGAGGATCGTGGTTTCGGTGATGGTCGAGAACGGTGAGTCCGGTTCCGGCGTCGCCGCCCCCGTGGTGCGCCAGGTCATGGATGCCTGGCTGCTTGACGAGAACGGCCGGCTCAAGCCCGAGTTCGCCCCCGCCACAGTCGCCCAGGAATCGGCCCCGTGAAGAACAACTTCGACCGCATGCTCTCCAGCGAGGACGTGATGCGCAGGCGCGCCAGCTTCCTGCAGCGCATCCACATCGACGGCCCCTTGCTGCTCATCCTGCTGACGCTCGCCGCCGGCAGCCTGTTCGTGCTCTATTCGGCCAGCGGCAAGAACTGGGACCTGCTGATGAAGCAGGCCAGTTCCTTCGGCATCGGCCTGGTGTCGATGTTCATCATCGCCCAGCTCGAGCCGCGCTTCATGGCGCGCTGGGTGCCGCTGGCCTACCTGGCCGGGGTGTTCCTGCTGATCGTGGTGGACGTCATGGGCCACAACGCCATGGGCGCGACGCGCTGGATCAACATTCCCGGGGTGATCCGTTTCCAGCCCTCGGAATTCATGAAGATCATCATGCCGGCGACCATCGCCTGGTACCTGGCCAAGCGCACGTTGCCGCCGCAGCTCAAGCATGTGGCGATCAGCCTGGTCCTGATCGGCGTGCCGTTCATCCTCATCGTGCGCCAGCCTGACCTGGGCACGGCCTTGCTGATCCTCGCCTCGGGTGCCTTCGTGCTGTTCATGGGCGGGCTGCGCTGGCGCTGGATCGTCAGCGTGATTGCCGCGGCGGTGCCGGTGGCGGTGGCGATGTGGTTCTTCGTCATGCACGACTACCAGAAGCAGCGCGTACTGACCTTCCTCGACCCGGAAAGCGACCCGCTGGGCACCGGCTGGAACATCATCCAGTCCAAGGCGGCGATCGGTTCGGGCGGGGTGTTCGGCAAGGGCTGGCTGCTGGGCACCCAGTCGCACCTGGACTTCCTGCCGGAAAGCCACACCGACTTCATCATCGCCGTGCTCGGCGAGGAGTTCGGCCTGGTCGGCATCTGCCTGCTGCTGCTGATCTACATCCTGCTGATCGGCCGCGGGCTGATGATCACCGCCCAGGCCCAGACCCTGTTCGGCAAGCTGCTCGCGGGCAGCCTGACTATGACCTTCTTTGTTTATGTGTTCGTCAATATCGGTATGGTCAGCGGCCTTCTGCCCGTGGTGGGCGTGCCGCTGCCCTTCATCAGCTATGGCGGAACTTCGTTGGTGACGCTGCTGTCAGCGTTTGGCGTTCTGATGTCGATCCATACGCACCGTAAATGGATTGCACAGGTTTGAAAAAGGTGAAGAATTTCATGCAAGCAGTGCGTGGCTGGGCTGCCCGCCTGGCGCCGTTTTTCGGCGCAGTGGGGCTGCTCGGCGCAATCCAGCAGGCCAATGCCGGTGACTACGACGGCTCGCCCCAGGTTGCCGAGTTCGTTGGCGAGATGACTCGCGACTACGGCTTCGCCGGCGAGCAACTGATGGGCGTGTTCCGCGAGGTGCAGCGCAAGCAGGCGATCCTCGATGCGATATCGCGGCCGGCCGAGCGGGTCAAGCCGTGGAAGGAATACCGCCCGATGTTCATCACCGACGCGCGCATCGCCCGCGGTGTGGACTTCTGGCGCCAGCACGAGGCCGTGCTGGCCCGCGCCGAACAGGAATACGGCGTGCCGGCGCAGTACATCGTCGCGATCATCGGCGTGGAAACCTTCTTCGGTCGCAACACCGGCAACTACCGGGTCATCGATGCCCTGTCCACGCTCGGTTTCGACTACCCGCCACGGGCCGAATTCTTCCGCAAGGAGCTGCGCGAGTTCCTTCTGCTGGCCCGCGAGGAGCAGCTCGATCCACTCACGCTCAAGGGCTCCTATGCCGGCGCCATGGGCCTGCCGCAGTTCATGCCGAGCAGCTTCCGCGCTTATGCCGTGGACTTCGACGGCGACGGCCACATCAATATCTGGAACAACCCGGACGATGCTATCGGCAGCGTCGCCAGCTACTTCAAGCGTCATGGCTGGGTACCCGGGGAACCTGTGGTCAGCCGCGCCAGCGTGGCTGGCGCACGGGTCGACGAAGGCCTGACCACCGGCATCGAGCCGACCAGGACGGTCGCGCAGTTGCGGGCGCTGGGCTGGTCGGGTCATGATGCGCTGCGCGATGATCTGCCGGTCACCGCCTTCCGCCTGGAAGGCGCCGATGGCCCCGAGTACTGGATGGGCCTGAAAAACTTCTATGCGATCACTCGCTACAACCGCAGCGTGATGTATGCCATGGCGGTGCATCAGCTTTCCGAACAGCTGGTTCTGGCACGGGGCGTCAAGTAAATGCGCGAATTCTTCACCGTCAATACCGCAAAACTGCTCACCTGCGTCGCTGTCGGCCTGGTGCTGGCCAGTTGTTCGTCGAGCCGGCCCTCCACCCCGCAGAGCGGCAACACCGTGCGCGCGCAGCCGGGCCTGGACATCAACCGTGCGCACAAGGACGGCGCGCCCTGGTGGGACGTGGACGTCAACAAGATCCCCGACGCCACGCCGACCGTGCACACTGGCAACTACAAGGCCAACCCCTACACGGTGCTGGGCAAGACCTACTACCCGATGCAGGACTCGCGCAACTACCGCGCCGAAGGCACCGCGTCGTGGTATGGCACCAAGTTCCACGGCCAGAACACCGCCAACGGCGAACTGTACGACCTGTACGGCATGAGCGCGGCGCACAAGACCCTGCCGCTGCCGGCCTATGTGCGAGTGACCAACCTGGCCAACGGCCGCAGTGTGATCCTGCGGGTCAATGACCGTGGCCCGTTCTATTCCGACCGTATCATCGACCTGTCCTACGCCGCGGCGAAGAAGCTCGGCTATGCCGAGACCGGCACCGCGCACGTGCGCGTCGAAGGGATCGACCCGCAGCAATGGTGGGCCCAGCGTGGCCAGCAGCCGCCGATGGTGCTCAAGGAACCGCAGGTGGCCCAGGCCCAGCCGATTGCCGCGAGCACCGGCCGGGTCGAGCAGTGGACCCCGCCACCGCAGCAGCACGCGGCGCCGGTGGTGCCGGTGCAGGTGGGCGGCAACAATGTGCCGAACGCAAGTGGCGGCAGCATCCTGCAGGTGGGCGCATTCGCCAACCCGGATGCCGCCGAGCTGCTGCGCTCGAAGCTGAGCACCATGGTCAGCGCGCCGGTGTTCATCAGCTCCGTGGTGCGTAACCAGCAGACCCTGCACCGGGTGCGCCTGGGGCCGATCAACAGCCAGGGCGAGATCCAGCAGGCGCAGGACAGCATTCGCCTGGCGAACCTCGGTCAGGCGAAGGTCGTGACCGACTGACGTACGCGTCGGACCTTTCGCGGGTAAACCCGCTCCCACAGGGTTTTGCACAGATCCTGTGGGAGCGGGTTCACCCGCGAAGCAGAGCACACCGATCTGTCGGTTTGTTCATGAATTGCCGGGCAATGACATGTACAATGCCCGCTTTTGCCCGCAGCGGCATTACGTCGCACTGTCGGGCCAGGCCACCGGCCATAAAACTAGACTGACGGGGCGCTGGGCAAACGAACTTGCCCACGGAACATCAGACCATTAGCGATTTACGAGAGACGGATGAACATCACCAACCTTGCCAAACGACTTTGCCTGCCCGTTCTGCTGATGATCATGCCTGCTGCCTTCGCAGCGGAGCAGATGATGCCGGCACCACCGCAACTGGCCGCCAAGTCCTACGTACTCATGGACGCGTCCAGCGGCAACGTGCTGGTCGAGAACAACGGTGACGAGCGCCTGCCGCCGGCCAGCCTGACCAAGCTGATGACCGCCTACATCGCCACCTTGGACATCCGTCGCGGCCAGATCGGCGAGAACGACCCGGTCACCGTCAGCGAGAACGCCTGGCGCACCGGTGGTTCGCGCATGTTCATCAAGGTCGGCAGCCAGGTCACCGTCAGCGACCTGCTGCACGGCATCATCATCCAGTCTGGCAACGACGCCTCGGTCGCCCTGTCCGAGCACATCGCCGGCAGCGAAGACGCTTTCGCCGACATGATGAACAAGACCGCCACCGACCTGGGCATGGCCAACAGCCACTTCATGAACCCGACCGGCCTGCCGAACCCCGAGCACTACTCCTCGGCCCACGACATGGCCCTGCTGGCACGCGCGATCATCAACGAAGATCCGGCGCACTACGCCATCTACTCGCAGAAAGAGTTCTTCTGGAACAACATCAAGCAGCCGAACCGTAACCTGCTGCTGTGGCGCGACAAGACCGTCGATGGCCTGAAGACCGGCCACACCGACGAAGCCGGCTACTGCATGGTCGCCTCGGCCGTGCGTGACGGCCAGCGCCTGATCGCCGTGGTGTTCGGCACCAACAGCGAGCAGTCCCGCGCCGCCGAGACCCAGAAGCTGCTGACCTACGGTTTCCGCTTCTTCGAAACCCAGACCTTCTACCAGAAAGGCACCGAGCTGACCCAGGCCCAGGTATGGAAAGGCGCGACCAACCAGGTGAAAGCCGGCCTGGCCAACGACCTGACCATGACCATGCCTAAAGGCCAATTGAAGCGCCTCCAGGCTTCGATGACCATGAACCCGCAACTGACCGCTCCGATCGCCAAAGGTGACGTGATCGGCAAAGTGGAAGTCAAACTGGACGAGAAAGTGGTTCACAGCGCCGACCTCATCGCCCTTGACGGCGTGGAGGAAGCTGGTTTCTTCGGCCGTATGTGGGATAGCATCCGCCTGTTCTTCTACGGTTTGTTCAACTGATACGTGACCAGCGCGCCCCCGTGAACCAGGCGGGGGCGATGTTGCTGCCACGGCTTACGAGGCCGTTTCCGCCATGAGCGAAGAAGACGTCAAGTCGCACAAGATCGAATTCCCCTGCGAGGACTACCCGATCAAGGTGATCGGTGACACCGTTGTCGGTTTCCGCGACACCGTGATCGAGATCCTCAGCAAGCACGCCAAGGTCGACCTGTCGACCCTGGCCGAGCGCCAGAGCAAGGAAGGCAAGTACACCACGGTGCAACTGCATATCGTTGCCGAGAGCGAAAACCAGCTGCACGACATCAACAGTGCCCTGCGTGCCACCGGCATCGTGAAAATGGTGCTGTGATGTCCGGCGTGCTCGGTATTCGCGATCTTGGCCTGCAGCCCTATGAACCGGTGCTGCAGGCCATGCGCCGCTTTACCGAGCACCGCGGCCCGGACAGCCAGGACGAAGTCTGGCTGGTCGAGCACCCGCCGGTCTTCACCCAGGGCCAGGCCGGCAAGGCCGAGCACCTGCTGATCCCGGGGGAGATCCCGGTGGTACAGACCGATCGCGGTGGCCAGGTCACTTATCACGGCCCCGGCCAACTGGTGGCCTACCTGCTGCTGGATGTGCGGCGCCTGAGCATCGGCGTGCGCGAGCTGGTCAGTCGCATCGAGCAGACGCTCATCGACCTGCTCGCCAGCTACGGCGTGCAGGCGGTGGCCAAGCCCGATGCCCCGGGCGTCTACGTCGATGGCGCGAAGATCGCGTCCCTTGGCCTTCGAATCCGCAACGGTCGTTCCTTCCACGGCCTTGCCCTGAACGTGGACATGGACCTTGCGCCATTCCGCCGAATCAACCCCTGTGGGTATGCGGGGCTGGCCATGACCCAGCTGCGCGACCTGGCAGGCCCGATCGAACTTGACGAGGTCAGGACAAGGCTGCGCGGACAGCTGGTCAGGCACCTCGACTATGCTGAGCAGACGACCCTGACGGGCGGAATCGACTGATTATGACAACTGTGCAAGAAGCCGTGCCGAACCTGATCCCCACGCAAGACGTGACCCCGCGCCCTGCGCCGAAGAAAGTCGAGGCCGGCGTGAAGCTGCGCGGCGCCGAGAAGGTGGCGCGCATCCCGGTGAAGATCATCCCCACCGAAGAACTGCCGAAAAAGCCTGACTGGATTCGCGTGCGCATCCCGGTTTCGCCGGAGGTCGACCGCATCAAGCAACTGCTGCGCAAGCACAAACTGCACAGCGTGTGCGAAGAGGCCTCCTGCCCGAACCTGGGCGAGTGCTTCTCCGGCGGCACCGCGACCTTCATGATCATGGGCGACATCTGCACCCGTCGCTGCCCGTTCTGCGACGTCGGCCACGGTCGTCCGAAGCCATTGGACCTGGACGAGCCGAAGAACCTGGCCATCGCCATCGCCGACCTGCGTCTTAAGTACGTGGTGATCACCTCGGTGGACCGCGATGACCTGCGTGACGGCGGTGCCCAGCACTTCGCCGATTGCATCCGCGAAATCCGCGCGCTGTCGCCGGGCGTCCAGCTGGAGACCCTGGTGCCGGACTACCGTGGGCGCATGGACGTGGCGCTGGAAATCACCGCGCAGACCCCGCCCGACGTGTTCAACCACAACCTCGAGACCGTACCGCGCCTGTACAAGGCCGCGCGTCCGGGCTCGGACTACGACTGGTCGCTGGACCTGCTGCAGAAGTTCAAGCAGATGGTCCCGCATGTGCCGACCAAGTCCGGCCTGATGCTGGGCCTGGGCGAGACCGACGACGAGGTGATCGAGGTCATGCACCGCATGCGCGAGCATGACATCGACATGCTGACCCTCGGCCAGTACCTGCAGCCGTCGCGCAACCACCTGCCGGTACAGCGCTTCGTGCACCCGGACACCTTCGCCTGGTTCGCCGAGGAAGGTTACAAGATGGGCTTCAAGAACGTCGCCTCCGGCCCGCTGGTGCGCTCGTCGTACCACGCCGACCAGCAGGCCCACGAAGCCAAGATCAAGCTCTGAACCGGGCTTGAGCGGGACATGCCGATGCGCGCCGGAAGGCGGCATCGGCATTTTTGTTTTTGAGCGATCTGTTTCAAGCGACAAGCTGCAAGGAGTGGCGCGATGAATTGCCTGGAAACTGCTGAATACCTGTTGCCCAAGGCCTTGCCTGACAACGCCCGTTTCGCCATCGTCGCCCCGGCCGGGCCGGCGCGGCTGGACACCGACAAGGCCCGTCAGTGGTTCGAAAGCCGTGGCCAGCAGTGCCGCATCTACCCTGGGGTGCTGCAGGCGGACGGTTACCTTGCCGGCAGCGACGAGCAACGCCTGCGTGACCTGCACGATGCATTCAGCGCCCCGGACATCGACGCCATCCTGTGCATGCGCGGCGGTTACGGCAGCATGCGCCTGCTGGACCGCATCGACTTCGAACTGATCCGACGCCATCCCAAGCCGCTGGTGGGTTACAGCGACATCACCGCCCTGCATTCGGCGCTCAACCGACATGCCGGGATGCTGGCCTTCCATGGCGCAATGCTCAATGCCGACCTGCTGGGGGGCAAGCTCGAGCCCACCGTCAGCTCACTGTTCGGACAGCTACGGGGGCGGCTGGGGGCGGGTGATGTGATTGACCACCCTGTCGAGTTCCCGCTCACCAGCGTGGTGCCCGGGATTGCCAGCGGGCGTCTGGTTGGCGGCAACCTGTCGCTGCTCGGCTCCACGCTGGGGACGCTGGCGGAAGTCGACACCCGTGACAGCATCCTGTTCATCGAGGACGTCAACGAGCCGCTCTACCGTGTCGACCGACTGCTGACCCAACTGCGCCTAGCCGGCAAGCTGGAAGAGGTGCGAGGGGTGCTGGTGGGAGACTTTGCCGGGATCACGGTGGCGGCGATGACGCCGCTGCTGCTGGACGTCTTCGGCCCGCTCGGGGTGCCGGTGCTGGCCGGGTGGCGCAGTGGGCACTGTGATCCGAATGTGTGCTTGCCGATGGGGGCAAGTGTGCGACTGGATGCTGAAGAGCAGAGTCTGGTGCTGTTGCAGGATCTGTTCAGGGGTTGAGATCGCCGGGGCTGCTTTGCAGCCCTTTCGCGGCACGAGGCCGCTCCTACAGGGGATTGCAATCGCCTGTAGGAGCAGTGCCGCGAAAGGGGCGCAAAGCGCCCCCCTGCGCTCTCTAGCGGCGCAGGCTATCAAGCAGCTTGTGGGTCGGATAACCATCCGCCGGCCAACCCTGGGCCTGCTGCGCATTGCGGATTGCCTTGCGGGTATTGGCGCCGATGATCCCATCCGGATTGCCTGCTTCATGCCCGTTGGCATTGAGCAAGGTCTGCAACTCGATTCGCTCGCTGCGGCTCAGCGGCAGGTCCTCTTTCGGCCAGCTGCCGGCAATGAACCCCCATCCGGAGAAACGATCCCCCAGCAGGCTCACCGCCAGCGCGTAGGACGACGAATTGTTGTACTTGAGGATGGCGCGGAAGTTGTCCAGTACCAGGAATGCTGGCCCCTTGGCACCTGCGGGCAGCAACAGGGCGGCGGGCAGCTGGTCGCTGCCGGTTGGCAGGGTGGTGCCGGCCGGCAGTTTCACGCCCAGCTGCAGCCACTCGTTGACGCTCTTGCGCTGGCTGCCATCGGCCAGCCAGTAGTCGAAGCCGGCGGGCACCTGCACCTCGAAGCCCCAGGGTTGGCCACGTTTCCAGCCGGACGCCTGCAGGTAGTGCGCGGTGGAGGCCAGGGCGTCGGCGGTGCTGTTCCAGATGTCGCGACGGCCGTCACCGTCGAAGTCCACGGCGTGGGTCAGGTAGGTGGTCGGGATGAACTGGGTCTGGCCCATGGCGCCAGCCCAGGAGCCACGCATCGCATCGGGCTGGATATCGCCGTTCTGCAGGATCTGCAGGGCGGCGATCAGCTGGTCCTGGGCGAACTGCGGACGCCGGCCCTCATAGGCCAGGGTGGCCAGTGAGCGGATCACCGACTTGCTGCCCTGGAACTGGCCGAAGTTGCTTTCCATGCCCCATACCGAGACCAGAACCTGGCGATCGACACCGTAGCGTTGTTCGATGCGGGTCAGCAGATCGGCGTTCTGCTCGAGCAGTTTCTTGCCGTTGCGCACGCGTAGCGGCGACAGGGCGCCGTCCAGGTACTCCCACACCGGGCGGGTGAACTCGGGTTGGCTACGGTCGGCCTTGATCACGTCCATGTCCGGGGTGACGCCGAGGAAGGCGCGGTCGAACAGGCTGGCACTGATACCGGCTTGCAGGGCTTGTTGGCGGAAGCCGGCCTGCCATTGGGCGAAGGTCTGCAGGGGCTGGATTTCACCGTTGGCCTCGGGCGCGGTGCCGGGCAGGGTGGCGACGGGGGCGGGCTGGGCGGGCGCCAGCGGCAGGGCGTCGGCGGCGGTGGGTTTCTCGGCGCAGGCGACGAGCAGGATGAAGCTTGTGGCCGCGATCAGCTGGCGGGGTTGCCAGCGGAGAGTGAGACGAGAGGGCATGCACAGATCCAGAATTGCAGGTCAGGTGCCGACCATACCATGCCTGCGCATTTCATGCCTTTCATGCCGCCATAAAGCAGGAAGCCTCCCAATCTCTCGATTGGAAGGCTTCGCGGCGGTAGCTGCCTTTGCCTTTTTCCGGTCGTTCCTGGCGGCAGCGGAACAGCGGTTGGGCGACGATGGACTTGGCCTTGTTGGGGCCGTGCTTTTTCGGCTTTTTGCTCATGGTGGGTTCCCGGTGTGGGTGGATGGCGGGCGCACTTTAGGCCTGTAGCGCTACCGGAGCCAATTGATTGTGTTTATGGCGGCGGGCCTCATCGCGGGTCAAGCCCGCTCCCACGACATCTTTGTGGGAGCGGGCTTGAACTGGTCAAGTAATTTTGGACACCGGTTAAGGTTT
>NZ_JAQMYQ010000040.1:0-50898 GCF_028369275.1 Mitsuaria sp. RG | reverse complement strand
GGCCGCTCCTACAGGGGCATGCAAATCCGCTCAGACCGAGGCGATTTCCTCGGTGGTCAGCGCCCTGAACGCTCCTGGAAGCAATATCGGGTCCAGTGTGATCGAACCCATGCTTTCCCGATGCAGCCCCACCACCTTGTTCTGGAAGTGCCCGAACATCCGCTTCACCTGGTGATAACGCCCCTCGACGATGACCAGACGTGCGCTGCGCGGGCCGAGGATATCCAGCTGGGCGGGCAGGGTGGTGAGGTCTTCGAAGGCGAAGTAGAACCCTTCGCGGAACCTGTCGACGTAATGTGCGCCGATCTCGTCCTCGGTGTGCACCAGGTAGGTCTTGGGCTGCTTGGTCCGTGGCTGGGTCATGCGTCGCGACCACTGGCCATCGTTGGTCAGGATCATCAGCCCGGTGGTGTTGTAGTCCAGGCGCCCGGCGATGTGCAGGTCATCGCGCAGCTCTGCCGGCAGCAGGTCGAGCACGGTACGGTGCTGCGGGTCCTGGGTGGCGCTGACGCAACCGGTGGGCTTGTGCAGCATCAGGTAGCGCGCCGGACGGCCGGCCTGGAGCACCTGCTCATCGACCTCGACGCGGCTGAATTCACGCACCTCCAGCAACGGGTCGGCGGTCGGCAGGCCATCCACGCGCACGCGCCGCTGCGCCAGCAGCAGGCGTACTTGCTGGCGGTTGTAGCAGGGCAGGTTGCCGAGGAATCGGTCGAGGCGCATGGGGCGGGTCGCTTGCGGGAAATCGGCGCGCAGTCTAGCGGATCGTGTGCACTGGCGCTGCCTTGAGTTGCCCATCGACCTGCGCGCAGCGCGGGCACAGGCAAGCCTTGTCGCGCAGTTCGGTGGGCAAGGCCTCGATCACTGTTGGGTCGATGGCCACTTCGAAGCACCAGCAGCCTTGCGTGGCGTTGCGCGGGTCGGCCAGGCCGCACCGGTTGAGGGCGCCGCAGGCGGGGCAGTGTCGAGGATCAGGCATGGTCGGTTCCGGGCATTTCGCTGCAGACACGGTTGCGTCCGCCTTGTTTGGCACGATAGAGCGCGTGGTCGGCGCGGGTCAGCAGGCTGTGCAGGCTGTCGTCGCGCTGCAGGGCGGACAGGCCGATGCTCACGGTCAGGCGCAGTGGCTGGTCGGCATGGCTGAAGGTCAGTTGCTCGGTGCGCCGGCGGATCTTTTCCGCCACCTCGATGGCCTGGCGACCTTCGGCTTCGCGCAGCAGCACGATGAACTCCTCGCCGCCCCAGCGGCACAGTATATCGGACTGGCGCAGGCTGCCCTGCAGCACATTGGCGAACTGGCGCAGCACTTCGTCGCCGGCCAGGTGGCCGTGGGTGTCGTTGAGGGTCTTGAAGTGGTCGAGGTCGATCAGCAGGGCGACCAGCGGCGCGTTGTCGCGCTGGGCTTCGATAAGGGCCTGGCCGGCCAGCAGGTCGAAGCTGCGGCGATTGGGCAGGCCGGTGAGGCTGTCGAGGGTGGCCAGCGCTTCGGCGTTGTCCTGGTGCCGCTTGACCATGGCATTGAGCAGCGACAGGACCACCAGGGTGATCATGGCGCAGATCGCCAGGTTCAGGTACAGCGACTGGCGGATGCGGTCCAGGGCGCCGGTTTCGCGCTTGTCCACCAACAGGTACCAGTCCAGTTCCGGCAGCAGGCGCACATTGAGGAAGTGACTGTGGCCGTCGTTGTCGGTGTACTCGTGGCTGCCGCTGGCCGGTGTCGGCATGCGTGCCAGCAGGTCCTGCCACTGGCTGCTGTCGGCCAGTTGCTGGCCAGCCCGCAGGCCATGGGGGCCGCCGTCGGAGCCGGTCAGCAGGACCTTGCCCTGGGCATCGGTGAACAGCACCGAGCGCTGGTAGCGCCGTTGGTAGTCGTCGATCAGGCGGACCACCGACTCCACGCTCAAGCCCACGCCGGCGGCGCCGATGAAGCGCTGCTGGTAGTCGAGCACCCGGTGGTTGATGAACACGGTGAGCTTGTCCTGGTTGGCCATGTCCAGGTCGACGTTGATCTCGTAGGGTTTGCTCGACTGGCGCAGGCGAAAATACCAGGCGTCGCGCCAGGCGTCGGCCCGCACCTGCTTGAGCACGCCCTTGGCCTGGTAGTAGGTGAGGCTGCGGTCGGAGACGAAGAAGCTGGTGCAGGTGGCCTGGCTGCCCATCACGGCGCCCAGGTAGCGGGTGATGCGCCCGGTGTCCTGCTCGCCGGCCAGCACCCAGTCGCGCAGGAAGGTATCCTGGGCCATCATCGAGGCGATCAGCACCGGGCGGATCAGGTCCTTCTGGATCTCCGAGTAGACGTTGTCGGAGGTCAGCGGCAGCTCGGTGTTGACGATGCCGTCGCGGATCGCCCCGCGCGAGGCGTAGTAGCCGAGCAGCGAAGTGGCCAGGAAGCCACCGGCCAGCAACAGCAGCAGGGCGAAGATCAGCGAGCGTTGCGAGAACAGGGTGGAAGGCGAGGGCATGATCGTCCCGTGAGGTGTGCCGGTGGCCACATTCTAGAGAGATGACCGAAAAATGACTGCATGTTTTTCGGCGTTACAGGACCTGTTTCAATTTGTTGCGAAAATGGCACTGAACCCGGTTGCCACGGTCTTATCCTGTGTCGACCAACAGCTTGTCGTCGACGCCCGCCAGCGTCGCTGTGCCGGGCATCCCTGCGGTCCAGGAGGCCGCCATGTACCCACGAATCCTGCTCGTCGTCCTGCTCGGACTGCTGACCTCCGCCTGCGCCCCCTATTACGAGAGCGGCGGCTATTACCGCAGCGACTACTACACCAGCGATCGCTACGTTTACCCAGGCTACTACCGCCAGGACCGCTACTACGTGGTGCCGCAGACCCGTTACTACTATCAGCCCGCGCCGCGTTACTACAGGCCGGCGCCGGTGCCGCAATACCGCCCTTATCCGGCGCCCGGCATGCAGCCGCGCTGGCAGGGGAATCCGCGTTACGACTACGGCAACCGCCAGCGCTACGACTACGGGCGGGATCGCGACCGCCACGACTACCGCAATGACGACCGCCGGGGCGATCGCTGGCACTCCAACGGGCAGGGCAACCGTGACCGTCGACCCGATGGGGGCCGGGGTGGCGAGCGGGGCTGGTCGCGGTGACAGGGCACTGACGTCATCCCAGTTCCGCCAACGGATGGCGCCCCTCCCAGGCCTTGCTGAAATGCGCCTCCACCACCGCCGCCGGCACCTGTGCCACATCCGGCCAGTGCCAGTGCGGGGTGTTGTCCTTGTCCAGCAGACGGGCGCGCACTCCTTCGCTGAACTCCGGGTGACGGCAGCAGTTCAGGCTCAGGGTGTATTCCATCTGGAATACCTGGGCCAGCGACAGGTGCCGCGCCCGACGGATCTGCTCCCAGACCAGGTGCGCCGTCAGCGGGCAGCCCTCGCGCAGGCGCTGGCCCGCCGCGGCCAGCAAGGGATCGGTATGGGTGGCCAGGCCGGCCAGGGCCCGCCAGGCCGCCACCGGGTCGGCCACATCGAGTACTTCGTCGATCACGGCGCGGCGTGCCAGCCACTGGCCTTGTGGTAGTTCGGCGCACGCGCGGTGCTGCTCGGCCTTTAGCAGGCTGTTGAGTTGCAGCGCGGTCTGTTCTTGCCAGTTCAATTGCAGCAGTTCCTCGATCAGCGCCTCCTGCTGATGCTCGCCCAGGAAACGATCGGCCAGGTCCAGGTCCAGCGCGTCGCGGGCGTTGAGCGGGGCCCCGGTCAGCCCCAGGAACAGGCCGAGCTTGCCCGGCAGGCGGGCGAGGAACCAGCTGGCGCCGACATCCGGGTACAGGCCGATGCTGATTTCCGGCATGGCCAGGCGGCTGCTGGGGGTGACGATACGTACCGCGGCGCCCTGCAGCAGGCCCATGCCGCCGCCCAGCACATGGCCATGGCCCCAGCACAACAAGGGTTTGGGGTAGGTGTGCAGGCGATGGTCGAGGCGATATTCGCTGGCGAAGAAGGTAGCGGCCAGCGGCGGTACGCTACCGGGGTGTTCGCGGCAGGCCTCGACCAGGGCGCGGACATCGCCACCGGCACAGAAGGCCTTCGGCCCGTTGCCGCGCAGCAGCACGCAGACGATCCCGGGGTCGCTGGCCCAGGCGCGCAGCCGCTCGTCGAGCACTTCGATCATGGGCAGCGTCAGGGCGTTGAGCGCCTTGGGCGCATCCAGGGTGGCGATGCCGATACGGGCGCCGTCGACGCCGGTCAGTACCTCGCATTGAATGGACATGGACTACCTCGCGCAGGTCATCCCCTCAGTATGGCCTGCCGCGGCGAAGCTGCCGGTCGTCGGTCGGATCGATTGACAAGCCGCCCCGGCTTTCCTAGTGTCGCGGCACTTTGCTTTTGGATGCCCCCATGACCGACGACGATCGCATCAAACTCGAACCCAGCTGGAAGGCCGCGCTGCGCGCCGAGTTCGACCAGCCCTACATGCATCAGCTGCGCGAGTTCCTGCGTACGGAATACGCCGCCGGCAAGGAGATCTACCCGCCCGGGCCGCTGATCTTCAACGCCCTGAATTCCACGCCGCTGGAGCAGGTCAAGGTGGTCATCCTCGGCCAGGACCCGTATCACGGCCCCGGCCAGGCCCATGGCCTGTGTTTCTCGGTGCAGCCGGGCATCCCCACGCCGCCGTCGCTGGTCAATATCTACAAGGAGCTGCAGCGCGATCTGAACCTGCCGATCCCCGCGCATGGCTACCTGCAGAGCTGGGCCGAGCAGGGCGTGCTGCTGCTCAACACCACCATGACCGTGGAGCGCGCCAATGCCGCGTCCCACGCGAAGAAAGGCTGGGAGTTCTTTACCGACCGGATCATCCAGGTGGTCAGCGAGCAGTGCCCGAACGTGGTGTTCCTGCTGTGGGGTGCCCATGCCCAGAGCAAGCAGAAACTGATCGATGCCAGCAAGCACCTGGTGCTCAAGTCGGTGCATCCATCGCCATTGTCGGCTTACCGTGGGTTCTTTGGCTGCGGGCATTTCAGCCGTACCAACAGCTTCCTGGAACAACGCGGGATGGCGCCGATCGATTGGGCGTTGCCGCTGCTGTGATTGGCTGAGGGCCTCTTCGCGGGTAAACCCGCTCCCACAGAAAATGTGCTGCCTTTCAGGGGCTGCGCAGTACCTGTGGGAGCGGGTTTACCCGCGAAGAAGCCAGCACATCTCTACTGGCTGGCATTCCAGCGCCGGAACAACGGCTCGGCCAGGAACAGCACGAACAACAGCCGCATCACCTGCATCGCCGTCACCAGCGGCACGGACAGTTGCAGGGTCTCCGCCGTCAGGCTCATCTCGGCGATGCCCCCGGGCATCATCCCCAGCGTCAGCGAGCGCAGGTCCAGGTGCGTCAGCAGGCTCAACGCCCAGGCCGCGCCCGCCGCGATCAGCATGCACAGCGCCGTGGCCAGCAAGGTCCGGCCAAGGAACGACGGCGCCCGGCGGAAGAATGCGCGATTGAAATGACAGGCCAGGCCGCTGCCGATCAGCCACTGGCCGATCTGGCTGGCGCCGTTGGGCAGGCCGATTTGCAGGTTGCCCGCCAGGCTCACGCTGGCTGCCACCAGCAACGGCCCGAACAACCAGGGGTTGGGTTGGCGCAGGCGCTGCCAGAGCAGCGCCACCAGCACCCCCAGCGGCGCGATCAGCGCCAGCCAGCCCCAGCTCACGCTGCCGGCATGGTTCAGCGGCACGCCATCGCCGAGCAAGAACTTGAACAGCGCCGGCACGCACAGCACCACCGCCAGCACCCGCAGGCTCTGCGCCGCGGCCACCTGGCTGAGCACCGCGCCGTTGCGCGCCCCGAGGTTGACCATCTCGCCCGAACCGCCCGGCATGCTGGCGAAGAATGCCGTGGCGCGGTCTTCACCGGTACGCCGCAGCAGCCACACGCTGATCACGCTGGAGAGGGTGGTGAACAACGCGCCGAAGAAGATCAGCGCGAAGTGGCTGGCCACCTGCTCGATCACCGCCGGGGTGAAGTGCAGGCCGATGCCGATGCCGATGATCCATTGCCCGCATTTGCGGCCATTGGGGATTTCGCTGAGCTGCCAGGGGCTCAGGCAACGCACCAGGATGATCGCCAGCAACGAGCCGACCATCCACGGCAAGGGCCAGCCGACCTTGCTGGCGAGAAATCCGCCGGCAAGACCGACCAGCCCGGTGGCCCAGAACAGTGGCAACGACCGATCAGGCATCGGCCATGGCCCGGCGCTGCAGGGCACGTTTGCGCCAGCTGCGCAGCAGCGGCAGGCTCAGCATGCACACCACCAGCACCCAGACGCCCATGCTGATCGGGCTCGACCAGAGGATGCCCAGTTCACCGTTGGAGATCGACAGCGCACGGCGCAGGTTCTGCTCCATCAGCCCGCCGAGGATGAAGCCCAGCAGGATCGGCGACAGCGGGAAGTCCAGCTTGCGCAGGATGTAGCCCATGATGCCGATGCCGACCATCAGGAACAGGTCGAAGGTGGTGGCATGCACTGCGTACACGCCGATCGCGGTAATGATCGCGATTATCGGCACCAGCGCCCAGTTCGGCACGGCGAGGATGCGGGTGAAGACACGGATCATCGGCACGTTGAGGATGATCAGCATCAGGTTGGCGATGAACAGCGAGGCGATCAGGCCCCAGACGATGTCTGGCTGTTGTTCGAACAGCAGCGGGCCGGGGGTGATGTTGTACAGGGTCAGCGCGCCGATCATCACCGCGGTGGTGCCGGAGCCTGGCACACCGAGGGTCAGCATCGGCACCAGGGCGCCGCAGCAGGAGGCGCCGATGGCGGTTTCCGGCGCGGCCAGGCCACGGGCGTCGCCCTTGCCGAACTTGCCTTTGTCGCCGGCGATGCGTTTTTCGGTCATGTAGGCCACGGCACTGGCCAGGGTCGCGCCGGCACCCGGCAACACGCCCATGAAGAAGCCCAGCAGACCGCAACGGATGTTGACGAAGAACACCGACGCCGCTTCCTTGAGGTTGAACAGCATGCGCCCGGTGGCCTTGACCGCTACGTGACCATGGTGGGTTTTTTCCAGCAGCAGGAGGATCTCGCTGATGGAGAACAGGCCCAGCACCAGCACCACGAACTGGATGCCGTCGGCCAGGTGCACGCTGTCGCCGGTGAAGCGGTACACGCCGCTGTTGGCGTCGATGCCCACCGCCGAGAGGAACAGGCCGATCAGCGCGGCGATGAAGGTCTTCAGCGGCTTGTCGCCGGCCATGCCGCCGAGGGCGACGATGGCGAACACCATCAGCACGAAGTACTCCGCCGGCCCAAAGGCGATCGCCCATTTCGCCAGCAGCGGGGCGAACAGCACCATGCCGCAGGTGGCGATGAAGGCGCCGATGAACGAACTCCAGGCCGACAGCGACAGGGCCACGCCGGCCAGGCCCTGGCGGGCCATGGGGTAACCGTCCAGGGTGGTCATCACGGTCGAGGCCTCCCCGGGGATGTTCAGCAGGATCGAACTGATCCGCCCGCCGTATTCACAGCCCAGGTACACCGCGGCCAGCAGGATCAGCGCCGACTCCGGCGGCAGGCCGAGGGCGAAGGCGATGGGGATCAGCAGGGCCACGCCGTTGATCGGGCCCAGGCCCGGCAGCAGGCCGACCACGGTGCCGATCAGGGTGCCGGTCAGGGCGGTGACCAGGTTGTACGGGCTCAGGGCGACGCCGAAGCCCTGGCCCAGGTAGCTCAAGGTATCCATGTGTCAGTTCTCCAGTACGTCGAGCAGGCCGAGGGGCAGGGGCACGTCCATCACGCGGTCGAACAGCCAGTAGAGGAACAGGCTCATGCCGACCACCACCAGGGCACTGTGCAGCCAGCGGCCACCGTACAGGCGGGCCATGGGCACGCCGACCAGGATGGCGCTGAGGATGAAGCCCAGGGTTTCGAAGGTGCTGGCGAAGACGAGCAGCAGGCCGACGCAGGCGGCGATCTTGATCAGGGTCTCGCGGTCCAGTTCCGGTTCGTCGTCCTTGCGCACGATGGGTGTGGGGCGGATCGCCAGGTACAAAAGGCCCAGGCCCATCAGGCCGAGCATCAGCAGCGGGTAGGCGCGCGGGCCCACCGGTTCATAGGAGAAGGCGGCCTGGTAGGGCCAGGCCATCACGGCCAGCACGGCGCACAGCGCCAGCAGGGCCAGGGCGAAGAGGCGTTGCAGGATCATGGAAGAATCCTCGGTAATGTTCGACACGGCGCGGCCCTCTGTAGGAGCGGCCTTGTGCCGCGAAAGGGCTGCACAGCAGCCCCGGCAATTCAAGCTGCGAAGCTGAAATCCTGGGGCCGCTGCGCAGCCCTTTCGCGGCACAAGGCCGCTCCTACAGAGGGAGCTGTGTGAGTGGCTTACTGGATCAGCCCGAACTCACGGGCCAGCGCCTTGTAGTCCGCCACCTGCCTCTTCACATAGCCGTCCAGCTCCTCGCCGGTCATGGCGAACGGGAACAGCTCGCGCTGGTCACGCAGCTTGGCGAAGTCCTCGGAGGCCAGCAGCTTGTCGAACGAAGTCTTCCACCAGGCATAGTCCTCGTCGCTGACCTTCGGCCCCAGGTAGAAGCCGCGCACCACCGGCCAGACGATGTCGTAGCCCTGTTCCTTGGCAGTGGGGATGTCCTTCATTTCCGGCTCGTCCAGGCGCTTGTCGGAGAACACCGCGAGGATGCGCATGTTGCCGCTCTGGATATGCGGCATGGAGTCGGAGATGTCGGTGGAGCCGACCTGGATGTGCCCGCCCAGCAGCGCGGTGGCGATTTCGCCGCCGCCTTCCAGGGCCACGTAGCGCAGGTCGCGCGGGTTGATCCCGGCGGCCTTGGCGATCAGCGCGGTCTGCATCCAGTCCTGGCTGCCGACGGTGCCGCCGGAGCCGATCACCACCTTGCTTGGGTCTTTCTTCAGCGCCGCGACCAGGTCGTCGAGGGTCTTGTAGGGCGAGTCGCTCTTCACCGCGATGGCGCCATAGCTGGTGCCGACGGCCGCCAGCCACTTCACCGCGTTCTCGTCGAAACGGCCGAACTTGCCCTGGGCCAGGTTCAGCAGTGAGCCGCTGGACCAGGCCACCAACGTGCCGGCGTCAGCCGGGCGCTGGGCGACCACCGCGTTGTAGGCCACCGCGCCGACACCGCCGGGCATGTAGGTCACGCGCATGGGCTTGCTGAGGATCTTCTCGTTGACCAGGGCGCTCTGCACCAGCTTGCAGGTCAGGTCGAAACCGCCACCGGGCGAGGCCGGGGCGATGCATTCGGGGCGTTTCGGTTCGGCGGCCAGGGCGTTGCCGGCCAGCAGCAGGCAACCAGTGGCCAGGACGAGGCGGCGCAGTGAAAAGGTCATCGTCTATCTCCGTGAACGTTGTTGTTATGGGTTACCACAGAGCCACGCTGTAGCTCACCAGCAGCCGCACCTCGTCCGCGTCGCGGGTGAAGTTGGAGCGGAAGGTGGCGTTGCGCAGGCGCACGGCGACGTTCTTCAACGGGCCGCTTTGTACCACGTACTTCAGTTCGGTGTTGCGTTCCCACTCCTTGCCCTCGCCACCGGCGGCGCGGCTGACGTTGTCGCCGCTGATGTAGCGGGTCATGAAGGTCAGGCCGGGGATGCCGAGGGCGGCGAAGTTGTAGTCGTAGCGCGCCTGCCAGGAGCGTTCGTCGGCACCGGCGAAGTCGTTGATCTGGACGAAGTTGACCAGGTACGGGTCGGCGCCATCGACGTAGGGGAAGGCGCTGTCGCCGGACAATTGCTGCCAGGCGCCGCTGACCTTGTGCCCGCCCAGGGTGTAGCTGAGCATGCCGTTGACGGTGGTGTTGTCGATCTTGCCGGCCTTGGCCGCGCCGGCGTCGTCGCTGATCGCCAGGCGCAGGTCGGCGCCGAAGGTGCCCGGGCCCCAGGGCTGGGTGGCGAGCAGGCCGATGAAGTGCTGGCGGTAGATGTCGTCGAGCTGGGCGAAGTGGTAGCTGCCGGTGATGCGGTCGGTGAACTGGTAGTCCAGGCCGCCCATGTCGAAGTTGTCGGCACTGAAGGTGCCACCGAAGCGGCCGTTCTTGTTGTTCAGGGCCAGGTCTTCCCAGTTGCTGTCGTCGCGGTCCTTGGCCTTTTCCAGGCGCCCGCCGGTGAAGGTCAGGCCCTTGATCTCCTTCGAGGTGACCAGGCCGCCTTCGAAGGTCTGCGGCAGGATGCGCCCGTCGTTGGGCTGCAGGGTGGGCAGTTCGGGGATCAGCGTGCCGATCTTCAGCTCGGTCTGCGAGACCTTGACCTTGCCGGTGAGGCCCAGCTTGGAGTACTCGTCGGCCGCCTTGCCGTTGTCGTGGGTGGGCAGCAGGCCGGTGCCTGTGCGGTCCTTGCTGGAGTCGAGCTTGACCCCGACCATGCCCAGCGCGTCCAGGCCGAAGCCCACGGTGCCCTCGGTGTAGCCGGACTCGAAATTGAGCATGAACCCCTGGGCCCATTCGTCGCGTTTGGATTGCTGCGCGCTGGTGCCGTCGCGGAAGTCGCGGTTGAAGTACATGTTGCGGGTTTCGAAGGTGGCCGTGCTGTCTTCGAAGAAGGCGGCCTGGCTGATGGGCGCGACACCGGCAAGGGCGACGGCGCTGGCGAGGGCGGAAGGTCGGGCGGCGAATGAACGGATAGGCGCAAACGCCTGCGGCTGCATGGACAGCATCGTCGGTGACTCCATTTATTGTTCTTATGTGTTGCACCTTGCTGGTGCTTTTTGCGGCGCGCGGGGCGACCGTGGTGCGATGCTAGGCAACCAACCTTTCGCTAACCTTTCAGCGTGAAAGGTTTCCGGCGAGGGCTTCACAGCACCCGCCACGGGGTTACACTCCGCGCAAAAAGCCCAGCCGAACAGGGAGAATCCGATGCGTGTGCTGCTGGTCGAAGACCATCTGCAACTGGCCGAAAGCGTGGCCCAGGCCCTCAAGAGCCAGGGCCTGACCGTGGACGTGCTGCATGACGGCGTGGCCGCCGACCTGGCCTTGGCCAGCGAGGACTATGCCGTGGCGGTGCTTGATGTCGGCCTGCCGCGGCTGGACGGTTTCGAGGTGCTGGCGCGGCTGCGCGGGCGCGGCAAGACCTTGCCGGTGCTGATGCTCACCGCCCGCAGCGATGTGAAGGACCGCGTGCACGGCCTGAACCTGGGCGCCGACGACTATCTGGCCAAGCCTTTCGAGCTGACCGAGCTGGAGGCGCGGGTCAAGGCCCTGCTGCGCCGCAGCGTGCTTGGTGGCGAGCGCCAGCAGCGCTGCGGCCCGCTGGTCTACGACCTGGATACCCGGCGCTTCAGCCTGGGCAGCGAGCCGCTGACCCTGACCCAGCGCGAGCAGAGCGTGCTCGAGGCGCTGATCGCCCGCCCTGGCCGGGTGATGAGCAAGGAACAGCTGGCGGCCCAGGTGTTCGGCCTCGACGAGGAGGCCAGCGCCGACGCGATCGAGATCTACATTCATCGCCTGCGCAAGAAGCTCGACGGCCATCCGGTGGCCATCGTCACCTTCCGTGGCCTGGGCTACCTGCTCGAGCACCGCGATGCGTGACAACGGCAGCCTGCGCGGGCGTTTGCTGGGCAACCTGGCGCTGCTGCTGGTGGTGCTGATGCTGGCCAGCGGCCTGAGCGCCTACTGGAACGGTCGCGAGGCCGCCGACACCGCCTATGACCGGACCCTGCTGGCGTCGGCACGGACCATCGCCGCCGGCCTGTCGCAGCGCGACGGCACCCTCAGCGCCGATGTGCCCTACGTGGCCCTGGACACCTTTGCCTACGACAGTGCCGGGCGTATCTACTACCAGGTGCTGGACATCCACCAGAAGCTGATTTCCGGCTACGAGAACCTGCCGCCTCCGCCGCCGGGCACGCCGCGCACCGACGACTATCCGGCGCTGGCGCGCTTCTACAACGCCACCTACCTGGGCCAGGACGTGCGCGTGGTCAGCCTGCTCAAGGCGGTGAGCGAACCGAACATGAACGGCATGGCCGAGATCCGCGTGGCCGAGACCGAGGAGGCACGGGTGCGCATGGCTCGCGGGCTGATGGCCGACACCCTGCTGCGCCTGGGCATGCTGGCCTTCGGCGCGCTGGTGATGGTGTGGTTCGCGGTGAGTGCCGCGCTGCGCCCGCTGGAGCGCTTGCGCACGGCGGTGGAGGAGCGCCAGCCGGACGACCTGCGTGCTCTGCCGGTGGTCCAGGTGCAGCGCGAGCTGGGGCCGCTGGTGCGCGGGCTGAATCACTTCACCGAGCGCTTGCGGGGGCAGTTCGAACGCCAGGCGCAGTTCATCGCCGACGCCGCCCACGAGCTGCGCACGCCGCTGGCGGCGCTCAAGGCGCGTGTCGAACTGGGCCTGCGCTCACGGGAGCCGGATGAATGGCGCAAGACCCTGGAGGCAGCGGCCCAGGGCACCGACCGACTCACCCACCTGGCCAACCAGCTGCTGTCGTTGGCACGGGTGGAGAACGGCGCCCGGGCCATCGCCGAGGGCGGCGCCCAGCGCCTGGACCTGAGCCAGTTGGCCCGCGAACTGGGCATGGCCATGGCGCCCCTGGCCCATGCCCGCGGCGTCGCCCTGGCGCTGGAGGCCGAGGCGCCGGTGTGGCTCAAGGGCGAGCCGACCTTGCTCAACGAACTGCTCAGCAACCTGGTGGACAATGCCCTGGCCCACACCCCGCCCGGTGGCGACGTAGTCCTGCGGGTACTGGCGCCGGCCGTGCTCGAAGTCGAGGACGACGGGCCGGGGATTCCCGAGGACGAGCGTGAGCGGGTGTTCGAGCGCTTCTACCGACGCAGCGCGCAGGGTAGCGGGCTGGGGTTGGCCATCGTCGGCGAGATCTGCCGGGCGCACCTGGCGCAGATCAGCCTGCACGACGGCGAGCGGGGCGGGCTGAAGGTGCGGGTGAGTTTTATCGCGGATTGATGTGTTGTCCCTACAGCCCTATTCGCGGGTAAACCCGCTCCCACAGGGAGGCTGGTGACTGTGGGAGCGGGTTTACCCGCGAAGGGGGCGGCGCATACGGGGCTCGATCAGCGCAGCATGCTGCGCGCATCCAGCAGCTCGGCGATATCCAGCTCGGTGCCATAGGGCAGCCCCAGGTGGCGGTAGGCGGGCAGGGCGGCCAGGGGCCGGCTGCGTTCGCGCTGGCTGATGCAGCGGGCGATCTGCACGATGTCGATGTAGTCGATCTGGTCGGTGCGCCGGTCCAGGTCCTGCACCTGACTGGGCACATTGACCAACTGCTCGGGGAATTCCCAGGCGCTGAGAATCTTGTCGCCCAGCACCGGTTGGATCTGCTCGATCACGAAATGCAGGCAGATCGGGTCGGACAGCAGCTCGTTGTGCTCCTCGGCATAGATCAGCACCGGCAGGGCGCCGATCTGGTGCACCAGGCCGCCGAGGGTGGCCTGGTCGGGCTTGAGCTGGGTGTAGCGTCGGCACAGTTCATAGCTGATGCCTGCGACTTCCAGGCTGTTGGCCCAGATATCCCGCAGCTTGTGTTCCACCGCCGGGGCGCGGGCATGGAAGATCTGCTCGATCACCAGGCCGATGGCCAGGTTGCAGCTGTAGTTGATGCCCAGGCGGGTGATGGCGGTGTGCAGGTCGGTGACTTCGACGGCGGCGCGCATCAGCGGGCTGTTGACCACCTTGATCAGGCGGGCCGACAGCGCGGCGTCGCGGCCGATCACCTTGCTCAGGGCGGAAACGCTGATCTCGCTGTCTTCGGCGGCTTCGCGGATGCTCAGGGCGACTTCCGGCAGCGTCGGCAGGACCAGGTCGTCCCGGTCGATGGCGGCGAGCAGTTGCGCTTGGACCTTCTCGGCCAGCTTGTTCATGGACTTCTCTACGGCAAAGGTGGTGCTGCCCCGGCATAAAGCCGGGGCGGGCTGGTCAGCGCTGGATTTCCCGGTCGCGGTCCAGTTCGTAAGGCAGGTCGAGCAGCGTCAGGCGCGGGCCTTCCAGGCTGCCCAGGTGCAGGTTGTCGTCCGCCACCGCCTCGGCGCTGAGCACGGCCAGCAGTTCGACGGCGCTGCCGGTGCTGGCCCCGATCACCACTTCGCCGACCGACGAGCCGTGGGTCGGCGAGAAGATCTCGGCGCCCGGCTGGGGTACCGCTGTCTCGGCCAGCGCCAGGCGATATTGGCGGCGCTTGAGCTTGCCCAGGTACTGCATGCGGGCGACGATTTCCTGACCGGTGTAGCAGCCTTTCTTGAAGCTCACGCCATCGACGGCCTGCAGGTTGATCATCTGCGGGATGAACAGCTCGCGGGTCGGGCCCATGACCTGGCCGATGCCGGCGCGGACCTGGCCCAGCAGCCAGTCGTTGAGCGTGCCCTCAGGCAGCAAGGCTGCGAGTTTTTCACCAACGGCGGCAGCCTGGTCGGCAGGCGCCCACAGTTCGGCCCGGCCGGCCGAGGCGCGGACGGCGATCAGCCCATCATGTCGGGCGGTCGCGCCGGCCTCGTCCGCCACGGACAGGCCCAGCGCCTGCAGGGCGGCGTCGCCCTGCTGCAGGCCGAAGCGCGTCCAGGCAGCGCTGTCGTCGACCAGCGTGGCCTTGGAGAACACCGCGTACTTCTTCAGGTCGGCAAGCTGTGCCGCGAGCAGTTCGCTGGCCATGGCCAGCAGGTAGCCATTGCCCTCGGGCAGGATACGGAAGCTCGACTGCATGCGCCCCTTGACCATGCAACGGGCGCCAAGGCTCGCGTGCTCGTCGCTGAGGTAACTGATGTTGCAGGTCAGCTGACCTTGCAGGAACTTGCCGGCGTCGGAGCCGCGGACGGCGAGGATGCCCTCATGGGAGAGGGTACAGAAGAAAGCGGAATCGGCCATGGGTCATCGCGGTAGCTAAAGACTGGCGGCCATCATAGAACGCCGGTAACAAAATAGGTAGGTGACTAGACCAACGCCTTGTGCCGCTTTGTCCGCTGCACGGTATACTGCGCGACCACTCGAGGAGGGCCCCATGGTCGAACAAACTGAACTCAACCGGCTTTTCTGGCACAGCCGCCGCGGCATGCTGGAACTGGACGTGCTGCTGGTACCTTTCACCCAGGAGGTCTACCCGAGCCTGAGCGAAGCCGACCGCGAGCTGTATCGTCGCCTGCTGACCTGCGAGGATCAGGACATGTTCGGCTGGTTCATGGAACGCAGCGAGTCCGAAGACCCGGAGCTGCAGCGCATGGTTCGCATCATCCTGGACCGTGTCCAGCCCAAGTGAATGCTTCGAGTGCCGTTGGCAAGGCTCGCGCCTGCTGCTGACGGCCTACCTCGCCAGCCTGGCGCTGGCACTGCTCACCCTCGCGCTGATGGCGCTGCCCGGTTGGCTGCGCGGCCTGCTGGTCGTCGCCTGTCTTGCCCACGCCTGCTGGGCCATTCCCCGGCGAATCCTGCTGATACACCCCGAGGCCATCACCGGCCTGCGCCGTGACCCACGTGGTTGGCTTCTATATAGCCGCGCGCGGGGCTGGCAGTTGGCGCGCCTGTGCAGGGACAGCGTCGCACTGCCCAACCTGGTGGTACTGCGGTTCGTGCCCAAGGGGCACAGGTTCAGCCAGAGCCAGTGCATCCCCAGGGACGCACTGGATCGTGAGGCGCACCGGCGATTGCGGGTGCGCCTGAAGTTCAGCCGGCGCCGCTGGGCCGCGCCGGCCTGACCCTCAGACCCCCTGCGGGATCTCTTCGCCGCCCAGGGCTTCGAACAGCACTGGCAGGAACTCGGTGAAGGTCATCATCATCAGCTGGAAGCTGGCGTCGAACTGTTGCTGGGCCTCGTCGCCGCCATCCTGCTCGGCCTGCTCCTGCAGCAGTTCCTCGAACTTCAGGCGCTTGATCACCATCTTGTCGTCGAGCACGAACGACAGCTTGTCCTGCCAGGCCAGGGCCAGCTGGGTGACCAGCTTGCCAGTGCTCAGGTGCAGCTGGATTTCCTCGCTGGTCAGGTCCTGGCGCTTGCAGCGCACGATGCCGCCGTCCTCGGCGGTGTCGCGCAGTTCGCACTCGTCGAGGACAAAGAAGCCCTCGGCGGCCTTTTGCGACTTGACCCAGTCGGTCATGGTCGCGCTCGGCGCGATCTTCACGGTGGCCGGGCGCACCGGCAGCGAGCCGATCACTTCACGCAGGGTCGACAGCAGGTCTTCAGCGCGCTTGGCGCTGGCCGAGTTGACCAGGATCATGCCCAGGCGCGGGGCGATGGCGGCGAAGATCATCGAGCGGCGGATGAAGGCACGCGGCAGGAAGGCCTGGATGATCTCGTCCTTGATCTGGTCGCGTTCCTTTTTATAGACCTTGCGCATCTGCTCGGTCTCGATCTCCTCGACCTTCTCCTTGACCGCGTCGTTGACCACGCTGCTGGGCAGGATGCGTTCTTCCTTACGGGCGGCGATCAGCATGAACTCGCCACTGACGTGGACCAGGGGGGCATCCTCGCCCTTGCCGAACGGCGCGACGAAACCGTAGGTGGTCAGTTCCTGGCTGGCGCAGGGGCGGGCCGGCTTGCTGGCCAGGGCGGCCTCCAGGGCCTCGGCCTCGAACGGTACTTCCTGGGTCAGGCGATAGGACAGCAGGTTCTTGAACCACATGAGGGGGAATCTCTCCTTAATACATAAGGCGGGCATTATTCTCCGAGCGGCGGTTCCAGGCCAGCCCTGTCAGAGGGCCAGCAGTCTTATATAGAGGAAGAAAATCGCGGCGCGGCTAGGTCTTTGAAAGGCCTGGAAATTTTTTTCAGAAATTTTGAAAAAAGTGCTTGCCAGGGTAGGAGGTCCTCCGTAGAATGCGCGCCACACCGAGACGAAGGGTGATTAGCTCAGCCGGGAGAGCATCTGCCTTACAAGCAGAGGGTCGGCGGTTCGATCCCGTCATCACCCACCACTCGATGTATAGCGCGGCGGTAGTTCAGTCGGTTAGAATACCGGCCTGTCACGCCGGGGGTCGCGGGTTCGAGTCCCGTCCGCCGCGCCATATTTAGCTTCCAGGGCCCACTGAACACCCGGAAGCAACAGAGAAAGCGACCTTAGGGTCGCTTTTTTTGTTTCTGGCATTGCGCCAGAATGCCCCTGTCCGCCGCATGTGGCCAGCAGGCCCCGCGTCGGTTCCTATCGCAAGCCAGAGACCGATCATGCAGGATGCCAGCCTCTCCAACGCCCCCACCCATTCCACGCCACTGCTCGGTATCGACCTCGGCACCACCAACAGCCTGATTGCCGTCTGGCAGGGCGGTGAAGCCCGGCTGATCCCTAATGCCGTGGGTGAAGTGCTCACCCCTTCGGTGGTCAGTGTCGATGACGACGGCTCGATCCTGGTCGGCCAGGCCGCCCGGGCGCGATTGACCACGCACCCCGAGCGCTCCGCGGCGGCGTTCAAGCGCTTCATGGGTAGCGACAAGCGCTACACGCTGGGGGAGCATCGATTCACGCCTGAAGAATTGTCTGCACTGGTGCTGGGTGCGTTGAAACAGGATGCCGAGGCGTACCTGGGCTGCGCGGTCAACGAGGCGGTGATTTCGGTACCGGCGTATTTCAGCGACGAGCAGCGCAAGCGCACGGTGTTCGCGGCTGAATTGGCCGGGCTGAAGGTCCAGCGGCTGATCAACGAGCCGACCGCCGCGGCCATGGCCTATGGCCTGCACGAGCAGAAGTTCGAGCGCACCCTGGTGTTCGACCTGGGCGGCGGCACCTTCGATGTCACCGTGCTGGAGTACGCCTTGCCGCTGATCGAGGTGCATGCCTCCACCGGTGACAATTACCTGGGCGGCGAGGATTTCACCGAAGCGTTGTTGCAGGCCTGCCTGCGCGACTGGAACCTCAAGGTCGAGGAGCTGGCCCCCCAGGCCCTGGCCAGCCTGCATGACGCCATCGAACAGCTCAAGCGCGAGGCGGGCGAGGGCAGCCGCGTGCTGGACTGGCACGATGGCGTGCAGCCCCGCGAGTGGCGGTTGGACGACCTCAAGCTGCAGGCGATCTGGGCGCCTTTGCTGACCCGGGTGCGTGCGCCCATCGAGCAGGCCCTGCGCGATGCCCGGCTGAGCCCACGCGAGCTGGACAGCCTGGTGCTGGTAGGCGGCGCCACGCGCATGCCGCAGGTGCAGCAACTGGTGGCCAAGCTGTTCGGCCGCCTGCCGTACCGGCACCTTGACCCGGACACCATTGTCGCCCTCGGCGCGGCTAGCCAGGCCGCCTGCAAGGCCCGCGACGCGGCCATCGACGAATTGATCCTGACCGATGTCTGCCCCTACACCCTCGGTGTGGCCTCGTCCCGGGGCGAGGACGTCACCGGCGCGTTCTCGCCGATCATCGAGCGCAACACGGTGATCCCCACCTCGAAGGTGCAGCGCTTCTACAGCAGCCACCCGGAGCAGAAGTTCGTGCGCATCGCCGTGTACCAGGGCGAGCGGCCGTGGGTGCGCGACAACATCCTGGTGGACAGTTTCGAGATCCCCTTGCAGTCGACCGGCGAGATCCAGTCGCTGGACGTGCGTTTCAGCTACGACATCAACGGTCTGCTGGAAGTGGATGTGACCTTCCTCGAAAGCGGCCAGAAGCACAGCCACAGCATCGACCGCAGCCCCGCCGGGCTGGATGCCGAGGCGCGCCTGGCCAGCGAGGAGCGCCTGACGCGGCTGAAGATCCACCCGCGCGACACGCTGCCCAACCGGACCCTGCTGGCCCGCCTGGAGCGGGCCTGGATGCAGAGTCTGGGCGACGAGCGCGAGCTGATCGGCAACTGGCTGGACGCCTTCAACGCCGTGCTCGCCGGGCAGCAGGCCGGTGAGATCAGCCGTGAGCGCCAGGCGTTGAGCCAGGCGCTCGACGAGCTGCGCTACTGACCGTTCAGGCGCCGCAGGGTAGCCTGCAGGCTGTCATCGAGCAGCGCCTGCTGGCCCGGTTGCGAGCCGTAGCGGTTCGGCAGCCGGTCACCGGGCAGCCCCAGCAGCAACAGCGGCAATACCGGCAACACCCTGCTCAGCACGAGCAGCAGGATCAGCGCCGGGATACCCTGGCCAAGGTCGCGCAGGCGCCTGAGGAAGGCGCTGATCAACAACAGCACCGTGACCAGCATCATCACCGGCAGTGTGAGCATCATGCTGGCGCAGAGGGCGGCGGCGGCCAGGTTCAAGGCGAATCCTGAGCGGTTCAGGCGGCTATTGAGCTTCCATACGGCCCAGAATTTCGCCGGAGGGTGCTGCAGGGCATTGCGCAGCATGCGCTCGCTCCACGACAGCACGGCCATGATTGCACAACGCAGGCCCGGGTCCTGCTGCGGGTCGTCCTTGATCTTCTGCAAGGCGCGCAGGGCGCGCAGCTTCGGCGGCGCGCAATCGTTGTACAGGCTGTCCAGGGCGTCGAGCACGTCATTGAGCGCACGGCTGTCGACGCCGTGGGCATGGGCGAGTTCGGCCGGTGGATGCTTGGTCTTGCCTTGCAGCAAGCCGTTGCGCAGCGCCTCGAACCATTCGTCCTGCGGGGCCAGCGCTTCCAGGCGCTGGCGCAGACGTTCACGCTGCTCGGTGTCCAGGGAGCGGTCATGGTGCAGCACGGCGCAAAACAGCAGGTAACCCAGAGGATGGTCGTTGCCCAGGCTGCCATCGTCATGCTCCAGGCAGGCCAGCAATTGCGCTGCATCCGGTAGACGTGTGCTGTTCAGGGCTTGATGCAGGGTCAGCAACCGCGCTGAAACCACCGCCTGTACAGGGTCGCGGGTGTCCAGGCTGCCGAGCAGGCCACTGCTGCCGTCGGGGCTGGGCAGCAACTGGCAGAGCAGGGCGTGCAGCGGGGCGAACGGATGCCCGGCCGGGTAGTGCAGCTGGCTCGGCAGGGCCGGGTCGATCAGGGTCAGCCAGCGTGACGGCTGCTCCAGCAGGGCGAGCATGAACAATTGCTGGCGATGCCAGTTCCACAGCGACTCACCTTCAGGCATCGCCGGCAGCAGCACACCGGTCTCGGCGAGGTTGCCCTGCAGTTGCAAGGCGAACGGCGTGGTGAACAGGCGGCGCATGTCGAACCGCACATTCAGGGCATGCAGGGCGTGGGCCGGGTAGACCCGCATGCGCCGCAGCCATTCGCGACAGACCGGGCGGATGGCGTCCTCGGTCAAGGCCTCGGGCAGGGCCGCCACCGGGTCGTCGCTGGCGCAGAAATCCACCAGCGCCTTGACCACCGGGGCCTGTTCAAGCCAGTGCAGTTGCTGGCGGGCCTGGCGCTGGAAGCCTTCGAGGATCAGCGCGTCGAGGGCATCTTCGGCGAGGGGCTGGGCGAGAACCTGGCGCAGCAGGCCGGCTTCCCCGCGTTGTAGCGCCCAGGCCTGCCAGTACAGGCGGTGCAGGTCGTGGTCCTGCGGGTCCTGCAACAGCCAGGCGAGCAGCGGCAGTTCGTCGTCGCCGTCCAGCCGCCAGTCGACAAAGGTCGCGGCGATGCCTTGCAGCTCCAGGCGCGAGGCTTCGGACCAGCGCGCCAGGGTCTGCGGGGATTGCCCGGGGCTGCCCCAGTTCTGCGCGGGGTCGTCCAGCTCGGCGGGCCAGCCGGCCGGGGTGTGCAGGCGGTCGAAGGCCTGGATCAGCAACGGCAGGCGCTGGGGCTGGTGACGGGCGCAGAGGTCGATCAGCCAGCGTTCGGCCTGGGGGTGCTGGTGTTCGCGGTACAGCCGCAGCCAGCAGTCCAGGGCCTGTTGCTCGGCGCCCAGGGCATCGGCCTGGCGGGCCAGCAGGTAGAGCAGGTCGGCATCGTCCGGGGCCTGTTGCTGGCGCGCCTGGAGCAGGTCGTGGAAGGTCCTGCTGGCGATGCCGGCCTGGCAGAATTGCACCAGCAGGCGTTGCACCAGGGCCGGGTCATCCGGCATGGCCAGGCAGGTATGCACGCCGGCGAACTGCTCGTATTCGAACAGTGGGCGCTGCTGGTAGCAGTATTCAAGGCTGCGGAAATACCACAGGCTTTCCATCTGTGCGCTGGCCGGCCAGTCGCGCATGCAGGCGGTGTCGAAGGGGTCGGGCTCTTCCAGGCGGTCGAGGAAAGCTTCCACTTCGTGGCGGTCGTCCAGGCGCAGCAGCTGTTCGGCCCAGCCCAGGCGCCGGGCCAGCAGGCCCGCGCAGTGGTGGGACAGCGGTCCGCAGTCGCGCAGGGTGTGCAGCAGTTGCCAGCCGAGGTCGTCCAGTTCGTCCAGCGGCAACTCGTCCAGTTCGGCGATAAAGCGCTGCCAGGCTTGTGGGTCGAAGCGCAGGGACGGCTCCTCAAGCAGGGTGTGGAACTGCTTGAGTGCTGGATGAGGGGCATTCTCTTCGAGTGTTGGCTCAGCCTCGCTGGGCGCCTGCTCGCGGGCCAGGCGCAGGGCTTCCTCGTAGGCTGCCCGCAGCGCCTGGAAACCTTCGGGGTCGGTTTCCGGGTGGTGCGAGGGCAGGCGGCCGCGATAGGCCAGGCGGATGGTGTCCAGGTCCTGGGTCGGTTCGATCCCCAGGCGAATCCAGCAACTCATGACCAGCAGTCCTCTTCCAGCGTGGTGGGCCGTGCGGGCTCGGGCAGGGGCATGTCCCAGGGCAGCCCGGCCAGCAGGTCATGGGCGCCGAGGCGCAGGTTGAGCACGATGCAGCGATTCCAGTGCTCGCAGCCCTGGCGCTCGAGGTTGGCGGCCAGGGTCTCGTCGCTGCTGTCGCTGGCATTCCACAGCGCCTTGCCGAACAGGTAGCCGGCCAGGTAGCCGTCCCAGCGGTTGTAGTAATGGCGGGCGCGCAGGGCCAGGCGGTAGTGCAGGTAGAGGCTCTCGTCGCGTTCGATCAGGCCTTTCTTGACGCCGGCACGCAACAGGAAACCCATGCGCCCCAGGTCCCAGGCCCGGGTGCCGCCCGGGCCACAGTCGGGGAAGGTGCGGGCGGCGTATTCGTGGCGGATGCGCTCGCGTGGAGACAGGGTGTCGAGCAGGGCTTGCCACTGGCTGGGCAGGCAGCGCTGGTATTGCCAGTAGGCCTCGCTCATCTCGGTGGCGTGGCCGTTGTCGGCCATGCTGAGCATGTCCAGCAACTGGGCGCGGTTGCTGATGCCCCACCAGCGCTCGAGGTCGGTCTGGTCTTCGCCCTCGAAATAGTCGGGGGCGGTGTAGCTGGCGCCGTTGAGGGCGGCCATGGGGGCGGAGAGGGCATGCAGCCAGTGCTGCGCGGTTTCGTCCATGAAAGGGGTCCTGGAGGCGCGGGGAACTGGCGGGGATTGTATAGGAAGATGCCTGCCGGGTTGTCAGGGATAGGTCCCGAGTCGATAGGCCTCGGCCACCTCGCGGAGCACCTCGCACACCCATTGCGCCGGCAGGCTCTGGGGCAGGGCCGCATTGCGGCAGATGCCCACCGACCCGCCCGGTTCGCGCACACCGAGGTCGAGTTCGGCCAACTCACCACGCCCGAAGTCGATCAGCACGGCGTCCCGTGGCGCCACCCAGACCGCCTCGCTGCCCAGCACATAGCGCCTGCTCAGGGCCAGCGACAAGGTTTCCAGGCGCTGTGCCGGCAGCGGGATCGCGCATTGCACGAACAGGCTGTCGGCATGCTGGCGAATGGTCGTCCCCGGTGGTGGCAGCACCAGCGGATAATCACCGACCTGCCTGCGCTCGACGGGCTGCTGCGCCAGCAGTGGATGCCCGGGCCGCACCACCAGGGTCATCGACTCGCTGTACAGGTGCTCGAACGACAGCCCCTGGATCTGCGGGCTGTCGGTCATCCGCCCGACCACCAGTTCCAGCTCCCCCAGGTGCAACTGGCCGAGCAACTGGGCGCTGGCCCCGGTCACCACGCTGATCAGCAACGCCTCGTGACGTTGGTGCAGGCGGCACAGCACCTCGGGCATCAGCAGCCCTTCGACCGTCGACAGCACACCGATGCGCACCTGCGACGGCGCTCGCGCCTCGCCGCGGACACTGCCGACCCCGTCGCGCAACGCCTGCACGCTGGGGCCGGCGTAGCGCATGAAGCGCGTGCCGGCCGGGGTCAGGGTCACGCCGTTGTGGCCGCGCTCGAACAGGCGTGCCTCGAGCAGCTCCTCCAGTTCCTTGAGGGTCTTGGAGATCGCCGGCTGGCTGATCGCAAGCACGTCGGCGGCCCTGGCCAGGCTGCCCTGCCGGGCAATCTCCAGGAAGCACAGCAGGTGCCGGAACTTGATGCGGGTATCGAGGTTCATGCCCGGCAGTGTATCCGTGCGGGCCAGACCTGCAACGTCTGGGTGATCTTCGTCACTGGGCGGCGGTTCCTCCCTTGCAGGCGAAGCCCCGAACCTTTAGCGTGTGCCGCTTCGATGCATGGAGCAGCGCTATGGCCGCCTACCTGACCCAGGACCTGGTCCTTGAACTGGGCGATGAAACGCCCGAAGACACCACCATGAACATGCTGACCTTCCGTCAGCGTGGCACCACCCTGGTGATCGCCCGCAGTCCGCTGGCGGCCGGGCAGACGCTGGAGGCGCTTTACCAGCAGCAACTGGCGCAGTTGCGTGAGCGCCTGGGGGCGGTCATCAGCGAACCACAGCCGGTCAGCGCAGGCGTCGATCATGGCATCCACGGCCTGGAAGTCAGCCTGCAGTTCAAGCGCGGCGAAGTGGTCTCGTACCAGCGTCAGTTGGCCTACGCGCCAAGCGGGCAGGCCCGTTTCGTGGCGGTCAGCTATAGCAAGGAAACACCGCTGGAGGCGGTTGATCTGGCCCATTGGGAAGCCATCAAGGCAGGCTTGCGGCTGAACTGACCCGGGCTGATTCGAGGCTGTAACATGATCGACCTGGAACAAACGCTCGAGCGGATCGGGCAGACTCGATTCTTCGATAATCTGGGCAAGCCCGACATCCACGATCCGCAGGTGATTCTCATCGCCTCGGTCGAGGCGGTGTTCGTGACCCCCTCGGACCAGGCGTTCCAGGGCTTGTACGATGCCACTCAGTGGCTCCCCACCTCGCCGGGCGAAGACGACCCGTACTACCCGCGGCAAGAGTCGCCCAAAGTGCTGAGTGAGCAGCGCATGGCGCTGAACAGGGCAGTGATGGCCGCCACCCGCACGCTCGACAAGGCGCCGTTCACCTGCCGCCCGCACGACTTCAGCGAGGCCGCTCGCGGCGGCGCGGCCTTCGCGTTCCGTCAGTACGCCACCGAGCAGTTCTTCGGTCTGGGCGATCACTGGCGTCGGGTGGTCGACCTGTACCTGGCCGGGCACTGGCCGGTTGGGCATGCCCCCGGCAAACTGATTGTTATCTGAGCCTTTGTCCCAGTTCGACCGTCATCCCACGGATACGCACAGGCCACACCGGCAAGCGCTGTGTCGGATCTTCCAGGCAGTTACCGTTTTGCAGGCAGAAATGTTGCTTGTACAGCGGTGCCGCTACCACCACGGTTGCTCCCAGGCTGCCCACCAGCCCACGCCCGATGATGTTCGCGCCCGAGCGTGGGTCACGGTTGCCGACGGCGTACAGCTCCCGCCCGTGTCCAGGCAGGTAGAACAACGCCACCTGCTTGCCCTCGTGCCACACCACCACCCCGGAGTCGGCGACCAGGTCGCTGGCCTGGCACACCGCCTGCCAGCGGATTTCACTTGCTAAAGCCGTGTTGGACAGGTTCATCACATTGCTTCCTCGTGGGTGGGAATCAGCTGAAGCGGCGCGGCCGGTCGGCGTTGGCCACGCTCGCGCACGAAGTGCACATCCGGATCGGCGCGTTGGTCGTTGACAAAGGTGCGGAAGCGCTTGAGCTTTTCCGGATCGCCCAGGGCGTTGGCCCATTCGCATTCGTAGCGGTCGACCACCAGTTGCATCTGTGCCTCGAGCTCGGCGCCCAGGCCCAGGCTGTCGTCGATCACCACCTGCTTGAGGTAGTCGAGCCCGCCTTCGAGGCCCTCGCGCCATACCGAGGTGCGCTGCAGCTTGTCGGCGGTGCGGATGTAGAACATCAGCACGCGGTCGATCAGCCGTACCAGGGTCTCGTCGTCGAGGTCGGTGGCGAACAGTTCGGCGTGGCGCGGGCGCATGCCGCCGTTGCCGCACACGTACAGGTTCCAGCCCTTGTCGGTGGCGATCACGCCGATGTCCTTGCTTTGCGCCTCGGCGCATTCGCGGGTGCAGCCGGACACCGCGAACTTGAGCTTGTGCGGTGAGCGCAGGCCCTTGTAGCGATCCTCCAGGCGCAGCGCCATGGCCACGCTGTCCTGCACGCCATAGCGGCACCAGGTGCTGCCGACACAGGATTTCACCGTGCGCGTCGACTTGCCGTAGGCGTGCCCGGTCTCGAAACCGGCGGCGATCAGCTCGCCCCAGATCAGCGGCAGTTCATGCAGCTGGGCGCCGAACAGGTCGATGCGCTGGCCGCCGGTGATCTTGGTGTAGAGGTCGTATTTCTGCGCCACCTGGCCGATCACGATCAGCTTTTGCGGGGTGATTTCGCCGCCGGGAATGCGCGGCACCACCGAGTAGGTGCCGTTTTTCTGCATGTTGGCCATGAAGGTGTCGTTGGTGTCCTGCAGCGGCACCAGCGCCGGGTCCATGATCGGCTGGTTCCAGCACGAGGCGAGGATGTTGCCTACCGCCGGCTTGCAGATGTCGCAACCCACGTGGCCCTTGCCATGGCGTTCGAGCAGCTCGCTGAAGGTGCGGATGCCCTCCACCCGCACCAATGCGTAGAGTTCCTGGCGGGTGTAGGCGAAGTGCTCGCACAGGCTCTTGTCTACCGTCACGCCACGGGCGGTCAGTTCGTGTTCGAACACCTGCTTGAGCAGGGCTGCGCAGCCACCACAGCCGCTGGCGGCCTTGGTACAGCCCTTGACGGCGGCAAGGTCGGCGCAACCACTGTCGATGGCGGCGCACACCGCGCCCTTGCTGACGTTGTGGCAGGAGCAGATGGTCGCGCTGTCGGGCAGCGCATCGGCGCCCAGGGCCGGCGCGCCACCGCCTTGCGGCAGGATCAGCGCGGCCGGGTCGGCCGGCAGGGCGATGCCGTTCTGGGCATACTGCAGCAGGGTGTCGTAGTAGCTGTTGTCGCCCACCAGCACCGCGCCGAGCACCTGCTTGCCGCTGGCATCCACCACCAGCCGGCGGTAGGCGCTGTTGGCCTCGTCGATGAAGCGGTAGCTGCGTGCGCCGGGCGTGGCGCCGTGGGCATCGCCGATCGAGCCGACATCCACGCCCAGCAGCTTGAGCTTGGTCGACATGTCGGCGCCGGTGAAGTCGTCTGCCGCCTCGCCCAGCAGCCGCGCGGCCAGGTTGCGCGCCATGGCGTAGCCGGGGGCGACCAGGCCGAACACGCTGCCATTCCACGACGCGCACTCGCCGATGGCGAAGATCCGCGGATCACTGGTCTTGCACTGGTTGTCGATCACAACACCTCCGCGCGCGGCGATCTCCAGGCCACAGGCCCGGCCCAGGGCGTCCTGTGGGCGAATGCCGGCGGAAAAGACGATCAGATCGGTCTCCAGGTGTTCGCCACCGTCGAAGTTCATCCGGTAGCGGTACTGCTCGCCAGCGCTGATCGACTGGGTCGCGCGGGACAGGTGCACGCCCACGCCGAGGGCCTCGATCCGTGCCTTGAGCGCCGCGCCGCCTTCGCTGTCCAGCTGTACCGGCATCAGGCGTGGGGCGAATTCCACCACATGCGCCTCCAGGCCCAGGGACTTGAGGGCGTTGGCCGCCTCGAGGCCGAGCAGGCCGCCACCGACCACCACGCCACGCCGGGCATCCGCGGCGGCGGCGCGTATCGCGTCGAGGTCCTCGAGGGTGCGGTAGACCAGGCGCGCATTGCCGCTGGAGCCTTCGATCGGCGGCACGAACGGGTAGGAGCCGGTGGCCAGGATCAACTGGTCGTAGCCCAGGCGCCCCTCGGCGGTGAGCAGTTCCTGGCGCTCGCGATCGATGTCCAGCACCGCTTCGCCCAGGTGCAGGTGCACGCCGTGGCGGCTGTAGTAGTCCGGGGCGCACAGGGCCAGGGTCTCGGCGCAGCTGCCGGTGAAATACTCCGACAGGTGCACCCGGTCGTAGGCGCGCTGGCGCTCCTCGCCGAACACATGCAGCTCGAAGTGTGCCGTGGCGCCGCGTTCGATCAACTGCTCGACGCAGTGATGGCCGACCATGCCATTGCCGACGATGACCAGTCGTGCTCGTTGTGCCTCGTTCGCTGTTGCCTGCATAGCCGATCCTCGATCACGGAAAACGAAAAAGGCGCCTGGAGCCGAAGCTCCAGGCGCCTTTGCCTGTACTCATCAGTGTGAGGCCCCTGTTGACCGCCGTTGGTCGTTGGGGCTGTTGTGCATTGGGTGAAGCAGGGAGTGTGCCAGGCTTCCGGTCATCGCGGGGCAAGCCCGCTCCCACAAGGGTTGCAGCTTTGGGCGTGTGCTGGCCAGGTGGTGCGGCCGCACAAGCAGGGTGCAGCCCTCACCACCTTGGTGCATCAATACACATCCCGCCGGTAGCGCTTGTCCCGCCCCAGCCCTTCGACATACGCCGCTGCCGCGGCCTCGTCCAGGCCGCCGTGCTGCGCCACCACCTGGCGCAAGGCCGCATCCACATCCCGGGCCATGCGCTGGGCATCGCCACAGACATACACATGCGCGCCGTCCTGCAGCCAGCGCCACAGTTCGGCGCCCTGTTCCAGCAGGCGTTGCTGCACATAGATCTTCTGCGGCTGGTCGCGGGAGAACGCGGTGCTCAGGCGCACATGGCCCTGTGCTTCCCAAGCCAGCAACTGCTCGCGATAGTAGAAGTCGTGCTCCTCGTGCTGCTCGCCGAAGAACAGCCAGTTGCGGCCAGACGCAGCGCGTTCCCGGCGTTCTTCGAGAAACGCCCGGAAGGGCGCGATGCCGGTGCCGGGGCCGATCATTACGATGGGCGTGCCGTCGTCGTCGGGCAGGCGGAAGTGTCTGGATGGTTGGGCAAAGATGGCCACTTCGACGTCCGCAGCACGGTCGGCGAGAAAGGCCGAGCAGACCCCCTTGCGTTCACCGTAGCGCACTGTGGACACCGTCAGGTGCACCTGCCCGGGATGCGCCTTGGGGCTTGAGCTGATCGAGTACAGCCGCGGCTGCAAGGGCTTGAGCAAGGTCAGCCAACGGCTCAGTGGCCATTGCCGGGGAAACTCGCGCAGCACATCGGCCAGTTGCCGGCCCCATAGCCAGTCCTTGAGCGCGGTCTTGCACTCAGGCTGCAACAACTGTTGCAGAGAGGGTGCGTTTTCGCTGAGCGCTTCGAGCTGTCGTGGCGTGACACGGGCAATCTCCAGATGCCGTTCCAGCGCCAGGCTCAGGGGCATCGGCGTCTGACCTTCAAGCTCGACCACGGCCTGGCCATCGAGTTGCATCAGGCTGAGCAGCTCCTGGACCAGCGCCGGGCAGTTGCGCGGCCACACGCCCAGGGCATCACCGGGCTGATAGTCCAGGCCGCTACTCGTGAGGTCGAACACCAGTTGGCGGGTTTCCTTGGTCGAGCCGGGGCCGTTGAGCAGGCGGTTCTGCACCAGGCGCGCAGGCCATGGCTGGTGCCTGCCGTGAGATTCGGCGGTTGCTGGTGCCGATGTCGCGGGGGTGTTTGTGCCGAGGGCCGCCAGCAGGGCCTCGAGCCACGCACTGAATGCGGCATCGAAATCCGGCTCGCAGTCGACCCGCTCCAGCAGGCGCTGGCCGCCCAGTTCCGCCAGGCGCTGGTCGAGCTTGCGACCGAAGCCGCAGAACTGGTCGTAGCTGGAGTCGCCCAGGGCCAGTACCGCATAGGGCAGCTTGACGCAATCGACGTCGCCCGCGCCCTGCAGGGCCTGCCAGAACGAGGCGCCACTGTCCGGGGCGTCGCCGTCGCCGAAGGTGCTGGCAATCAGCAGTACGCTGGCGCAGCCGCGCAGTTGCGCCGGGCTGACACCTTCCATGCTGCTGAGCTCCACCTTCAGCCCTGCCTCGCGCAGGCGTTTAGCGCAGCGCTCGGCCAGCGCCTCGCCGTTGCCGGTCTGCGAGGCCCACAGCACGCGATGGCAAGGTAATCCTGCCTGTGCCTGAGGCTGGGCGAACAGCCCCGCCAGCAGACCATCGACGAACAGGCGTCGGGGCGGCGCCAGCGGTGCGTTAGCCGGCAGGCTTGGCACGCCTTCGGCCCGCGCCTGTTGCAGGCCGAGCAGGAAACCTTGCAGGTAATGCCGCTCCTCCTCGGCAAGCACCGGGGCAGGCTGTGTCTCCAGGCCCAGCAGGCGGGCGAGGGTGGCGGTCGGCATGGTGACGGGCTCCGAAGGAATGGCGACGTTCAGGTCGAGGGCCTCGATGCGTTCGCCCGCGACCCGTTCGAGGGTCACGGCGCAGTACTTGAAGGCCGGTTGCAGCGAGGTGGGGTCGACGGCGTCGCTGGTCAGCGCGTTGATCGCCAACTGCTCGCCGTACAGGTCATTCCAGTGGAACGGCGCGAAGCAGCCACCAGGCAGCACCCGGTTGCTGAGACGGGCCGGCAGCAGCGCCTGGCCACGGCGTGAACGGATTGCCACCTGGTCCTTGTCGCGGATGCCCAGGCGCCGGGCATCGTCGGGGTGGATCTCGACAAAGGGGCCGGGCTCGAGCCGGTTCAGGCTCGGGACCTTGCCGGTCTTGGTCAGGGTGTGCCACTGGTGTTGCACGCGGCCGGTGTTGAGGACAAAGGGGTAGGCGTCGTCCGGCAGCTCGGCGGGCGCCAGCCAGGGCCGCGCATGAAAACGCGCCTTGCCGCTGACGGTCGGAAAGGCCAGTGCCGCTGGCTGGCCGTGTTCGTCGTTGCGATAGCGCAGCGGGCTGCGGTCATCCTCGCGCCCCGGCGCGCAGGGCCACTGCCGGGGGCTGGCGCGCAGTCCGGCATAGTCGATGCCGCGCAGGTCGTAGCCGGTGTCCGGGTTATGGAAGTGGCGGATCTCATCGAACACCGCCTCGGCGTCGGGGTAGTCGAAGGCATGCGCGTAGCCCAGGGCACAAGCGATGCGCGCGATCAGGCGCCAGTCTTCCAGGCTTTCGCCGGGTGGCTCGACGGCGCGGGGCATCAGGGTCAGGTTGCGCTCGCTGTTGATCATCACCCCTTCACCCTCGGCCCACAGCGCCGCCGGCAGGAGAATGTCGGCGTAGCGGTTGGTCTCGGTGTCGAGGAAGGCGTCCTGGCTGATCACCAGTTGCGCCTGGTTCAGGCCGTCGATCACCTGCTGGCGGTTGGCGACGCTGGCCACCGGGTTGCTGCAGATGATCCAGCAGGCCTTCACCTCGCCGCTCTTGAGCTGTTCGAACAGCGCCACGGTGCCTTCGCCGCCCTCGCTGCGCAACGTGCCGGGCGCCAGCTGCCATTGCCGCTCGACGAAGGCGCGGTGCGCCGCCACCTGTGCCGAGCGTTGGCCCGGCAGGCCCGGCCCCATGTAGCCCATCTCGCGGCCGCCCATTGCGTTGGGCTGGCCGGTCAGCGAGAACGGCCCGCTGCCGGGGCGGCAGATGGCGCCGGTGGCCAGGTGCAGGTTGCACAGGGCATTGCTGTGCCAGGTACCGTGGATGCTCTGGTTCAGGCCCATGGTCCAGCAGCTCATCCATTCGTCGGCCTCGCCGATCAGGCGGGCGGCTGCGCGGATGTCGGCCTCGTCCAACCCGGTGATGGCCGCGACCCGCTCCGGGGTGTAGTCCGCAAGAAACGCCGGCAGGTCCTCCCAGCCCTCGGTATGGCGGGCGATGAAATCCGCGTCGGTGTGGCCGTTGGCATGCAGCAGATAGAGAAGGCCATTGAGCAACGCCAGGTCGGTGCCCGGACGCAGTTGCAGGAACAGGTCGGCCTTGTCGGCGGTGGCGCTGCGTCGGGGGTCGACGACGATCAGCCTGGCCCCGGCCTTGAGCCGGTCCAGCAGGCGCAGGAACAGGATCGGGTGGCAGTCGGCCATGTTCGCGCCGATCACCAGGAACACCTCGGCACGCTCGAAATCCTGGTAGCTGCCCGGCGGTCCGTCGGCGCCCAGCGACTGTTTGTAGCCGCTGCCGGCACTGGCCATGCACAGCCGTGAGTTGGACTCGATATGGCGGGTGCCGATGAAGCCCTTGGCCAGTTTGTTGGCCAGGTACTGGGCTTCCAGCGACATCTGCCCGGACACGTACAAGGCCACGGCATCCGCGCCATGGATGTCGATGATCGCGCGCAACCGCGCGGCGGTTTCGCTGATGGCCGTGTCCAGGCTGCGGCGCGCCGGCTGCTGGTTGCGCTGGTCGCGCACGAAGGCGTGGGCCATGCGCCCGGCCTGCAGCGGCACATGGGCACTCTGGCCCTTGGTGCACAGGCGGCCGAAGTTGCTCGGGTGCTGCTTGTCGCCACTGACCTTGACCACCTTGCCATCGCTCATGTGCATGACGATGCCGCAGCCGACCCCGCAATACGGGCACACACTGCGCACTTGGCTGTCGCTCATCGGCAATCTCCTGCTGATGAAACGACAAAGGCGCCGGCTGCCCGGCCTGCAAATGGCAAGCGGGGCAACACGGCGCCTTCGTCGTGATGGGAGGGGACCATCGGCGTTGATGGTCTCGATGCCATATGGGGCAGCAAATCCCGGGCCATGTCATCGCGGGGCAAGCCCGCTCCCACGCCCCGCAGGTGAGCACGCGTGGGCGCGGGCTTGCCCCGCGATGGGCGTGCACCGATACGGGGAGCCACGCACCAGCGGATGGCACATGCAATTGGATGAGTATATGATTCACATACGTTTCATATATGCGAGTAACTGCACCATGGGCATCGTCAAGATCTCCGACGACCTCCACGAAGACCTGCGCGTGGCCAGCGCCGCGCTGTCGCGTTCGATCAACGCCCAGGCCGAGCACTGGATCCGCATCGGCATGCTGGCCGAGCTGCACCCGCAAGCGACCTACCAGGAACTGCTGCGCCAGTTGCTGCGCCAGGAACAGGCCAACCTCAAGGAGTTGCTGCAATGAGCAAGGTCATCCTCAAGGACGCCGCCGAGCTCAAGCTGATGCGCAACGCCGGCCAACTGCTCGCCCGGGTGTTCGCCGACCTCGACGGTTTCATTCGCCCCGGGGTGACCACGATGCAGATCAACGACCGCGCCGAGGCCTTCATCGTCGAAACCCTCAAGGCCCGGCCGGCGAGCAAGGGCCAATACGGTTTCCCCTATTCGCTGAACACCTCGGTGGACCATGTGGTCTGCCATGGCATGCCCAAGGTCGACGAGGTGCTCAAGGAAGGCTCGATCGTCAACGTCGACATCACCCTGGAGCAGGGCGGCTACATTGCCGACTCGTCGAAGATGTACTGCATCGGCCAGATCGGCGACGAGGCCAGGCGCCTGGTCGACACCACCTATGCCGCCTTGTGGAAGGGCATCGAGCAGGTGCGCCCCGGCGCGACGCTCGGCGATATTGGCCATGCCATCCAGGCCCACGCCGAGGCCGCCGGTTACAGCGTGGTGCGCGAGTACTGCGGGCACGGCATCGGCCGGCAGATGCACGAGGCGCCGGAGGTGCTGCACTACGGCCAGCGCGGCCAGGGCATGCCGCTGCAAGCGGGGATGGTGTTCACCATCGAGCCGATGATCAACCAGGGCGGGCGCGGCACGCGCGGGTTGCGCGATGGCTGGACGGTGATCACCCGCGACCACAGCCTGTCGGCGCAGTGGGAACACACGGTGGCGGTGACCGAGGGCGGATTCGAGGTGCTGACGCTGCGAGAGGAAGAGCAGCGGGTTGTATGAAATTCTTCCGGCAACACGCCCTTGAACCGTCAATACTGGCCATTGGCTTCAAGCGCCGAGGATGAACAACCTTTCACCCAGGAACTTCCTGCGCGCAACCCGCTCTTATGTCGGTAGCCATTGGTCGCGGCCGCCTGCTAAGCTCGCGGCTTTACCCTGATTGCCCTCATGGCGCATGAACAAGGAAATTACATGAAACAGCATCGTTTGGCGGCCGCGGTTGCCCTGGTAGGCCTGGTCCTCGCGGGCTGCGACGCCCAGACCAGCAGCGTCGAGCTGAAGACTCCGGCACAGAAGGCCTCCTACGGTATCGGCCTGAACATGGGCAAGAGCCTGGCCCAGGAAGGCATGGACGACCTGGACTCGAAAGCCGTCGCCCAGGGCATCGAGGACGCGGTAGGCAAGAAAGAGCAGCGCATCAAGGACGAAGAGCTGGTCGAAGCCTTCACCGCCTTGCAGAAGCGCGCCGAAGAACGCCTGGCCAAGGCCAGCGAGGAAGCTGCCGCCGCCGGCAAGAAATTCCTTGAGGAAAACGCCAAGAAGCCTGGCGTGATCACCACCGCTTCGGGCCTGCAGTATGAAGTGGTCAAGAAGGCCGACGGCCCGCAACCCAAGCCGACCGACGTGGTCACCGTCCACTACGAAGGCAAGCTGACCGACGGCAAGGTCTTCGACAGCTCCGTCGAGCGCGGCAGCCCGATCGACCTGCCGGTCAGCGGCGTGATCCCGGGCTGGGTCGAAGGTCTGCAACTGATGCACGTCGGCGAGAAGTACAAGCTGTACATCCCGGCTGAGCTGGCCTATGGCGCCCAGAGCCCGAGCCCGCTGATCCCGGCCAACTCGGTCCTGGTCTTCGACCTGGAACTGATTGCCATCAAGGATCCGGCCAAGGCCGACCAGGCACCGGCCAAGTAATACCCGGCCCGTTGCAAGAAGACGCCCCGTTTCGACGGGGCGTCGTCGTTTTCAGTCCGGCTTGACGCGAACCGTCGGCGTCATTCACTGTCGCAAGCAGTAGCCGCGCAGACACGGGTGCCGGTGTCGCAAAACGTTTGCGCGATTGAAACGGTTGTGTAAAAAACGCCCGATTCGTACCTGGCCCTTGCCCGGCGGGCACCACGCGGCGCCAATGTCGCCCTGTTCACAAGGTTATCCACAATAAATGTGGATAACCCCTGCTCCTCTGGAGGTCCCATGAGCGCACCCTGGAATTTCGCCCGCTTCCTGCCCTTGGCCGAGCGCCTGCTCAGTCGTGGCCGGCTGCCGGCCCTGTTGTTCGCGGTGGCCCGCAAGGGGCCGAAGCTGGGCCAATTACGCGAGGACCTGCGCCTGATGCAGGCGCTGTGCCTGGCCTGGTGGCGTGGCGAGTACCGCGCCGTCAGCCCCAGGGCGCTGGTGACCATCGTTGCCGGGCTGCTGTATTTCGTAAGCCCCCTGGACGCCATCCCCGACTGGTTGCTGGGTGTCGGCCTGCTCGATGACATCGCCGTGCTGGGCTGGGTGCTCAAGACCGTGGCCGATGAGCTGGGCCGTTTCAAGGCCTGGCGCGATGCCCAGTCGCCGGAACGGCTGCGGGTGGTCGAGCGCCTGCCTGATACTCCCGAGGCCCTGCGCCTTGAGCGTCCTGGCAGCTGATTCCGCACAGACCCCCGAGGTTGGTAATATAATTGGCATAAGGGTTATGCCTACGGATTACATGCCGTAATCCAACGTCAAGGGGGTTGTATGGGTATTCAGGTCATCAGCCGGGACGGTCAGCCCGAGTACGCAGTGGTTCCCTGGGAGCAATATCAGAAGTTGCTGGCGGCCGCAGGCCAGGCGCCGGCCGTAGCTCCCGACTCAGTCAGTCACAACGAGAGCACTCAACCGAGCGCCAGCCAGTCCTCCCTGGACCAGCTGGCGTCCTTGCGTCAGGCCAAGGGCCTGGCCCCGGAGCAACTGGCACGCAGTGTCGGCATCAGCCCGGCCTACCTGGCGATGATCGAGTCCGGGGAGCGCCGCCCGGACGCTGCGATCCTGCGCAGCCTGGCCTGGCACCTGGGCGTGGCCGGCTGGAGCGAGCCGTCATGAGCCAGGTCAGGATCAGCCGTCAGCAGTGGCAGAGCCTGCTGACCGAGCTCGACCTGGCCCGCCGTCAACGCCACCTGCTCACCTACCGTGCGCTGCTCGAGCGTCTGCAATTGCCCAGCCCGGCCATGCAGACCCTGACGGCGGCCCTCGAGTACCTGGCGACGCTCGACGCCCGCGCCGAGCAGCCGCTGCGCAGCTCGCTGGTGATCAGCCAGGGGGCCAGTCGCCTGCCACGCACCGGGTTCTTCGAGTGCGTCGAGCGCCTGGGGCGGTTTTCCGGACCGGTGGATGGCATGGAGGCGGCATCCTGGCATGCCTCGGAAGTGGTGCGGGTGTTCGAGTATCGCTACCCGGAAGAAGCCTGAAATCGGGGCTGTAGGCTGGATTGCGGGAGCCGGCTTGCCGGCGAAAGGACCGCATAGCGTTAACTCAGCACAGTCGTATCGATCAGGCTCAGGCCTGAGCCACCGCCATCCTTGGCCTGGCGCTTGGCCTGGGAGGCGAGTTCGGCCAGTTGACCGGCATCCAGCCCGTCGCTGCTGTCGGGCTCCAGCCAGACCACGCCGATCGACAGTGACAGCAAGGCGAACGTCTCCCGCTGCCCCTGACGGTTGTGGGCGATGAAGCAGCCGGCCTCCAGGTGTTCGCTACGGTAGAAGCGCCGGCATTGCCGGCCAAAAGCCTCCAGCAGCAATTGCAGGCGCTCGCGCCAGTCCGCCGAACCCAGCACCAGCATGAAGTCGTCGCCGCCGATATGGCCGACGAAATCCCGGCTCGGATCGACGCAGTCGTTCAGGCACTGGGCCAGGCACAACAGCACTTCATCGCCTCGGGCGTAGCCATAGATATCGTTGAAGGGCTTGAAACTGTCGATGTCCACGTAGCACACAGCTGCCTTGCGCTGCTGCAACAGCAGGCGTGCCAGGCACTGCTGGATCGGCACGTTGCCCGGCAGCAGGGTGAGCGGATTGGCGTGCCTTGCCTGCTGGATCTTCTGCTCGGTGATCAGCTTGAGCACGTCGATCACCCGCCCAAGCCCCAGGTAACGCCCATTCTGGGTGATGATGAAGTCTTCCTCGATACGCTGGCGCGCACGGCTGGTAAGCAGGCGGCTGACCTGCTGCAGCGACTGGCCGCGCTCGACGGCGAGAAAATCCTGGCTCATCAGGCGGCTGATCGGCTTGCGCGCGAACAGGTCGGTGCCGAAAGGCTGGAGCAGGACGTCGGCGAGCGAGTGGCGGTGGACGATGCCACAGGGGCGACCTTGCTCGTCCAGCACGGCGAGGGAGTTGAGGTTGGCCTGTCGACGGAAAGCGTCGAGCACCTGCTGCGTGGCGGTGTCGAGGGTGACCGAGGGTTGCTGGATAAGCAGGGCGCTGAGGTCGCGGCTGTCCTCGCACAGCGCAACGCCCGAGCCTGTCACTGGGGGCGGCAGGCCGAGGCTGTCGCCTGCTGGAAACTCCTGAGGGCGGCCGAGCAGGTAGCCCTGGACCAGGGTCACCCCCATGTCGCCCAGCACTGCCAGCTCCTCGGCCAGTTCGATGCCCTCGGCGATCACCTGGGCGCGGGAGGCACGGGCGATCTGCAGGATGGAGCCGACGAACTCGCGCTTGAGCGGGTCCTGGTGGATGCCATCGATGAAATGACGGTCGATCTTCACATAGTCCGGGCGCAGCTCCGACCACAGGCGCAGGCTCGAGTAACCGGCGCCCAGGTCGTCCAGGGCAATGGAGAAACCCATGTCGCGGTAGTGGTGCAGGGCGTTGTACAGCAGCTGGAAGTCTTCGGTAGGCGTCTGCTCGGTCAGCTCGATGACTACTCGGCTGGGTGCCAGGCCGACCTGTTCGAGCATTTTCAGGGTGCGCCCGGACGGGTAGTCGGGCTCGACCAGGGACTCGGGCGAGACGTTGAGGAACAACAGGCCCGGAAGGTTCAGCTCGCTGAAACGGCGGCAGGCGGTTTCACGGCACAGCACCTCCAGTTCGGCGAGGCGGCCGGCCTGGCGGGCGATGGCGAAGAGGTTCAGCGGCGAGTGCAGTGGGCTGTTGGACGGGCCGCGGCTCAGGGCCTCATAGCCGAGGATACGCCTTTCAGAGAGGCAGACGATGGGTTGGAACAGACAGTGGACGCTGCGTTGAGCCAGGATGGCGCTCAATGCGCTGAGCTGTTCGGTGACGGTCATGGACTGCTTCCTGAAGTGAAAAAGGCCGGACGCTTGCACGTCCGGCCCTTACATTTCACGACAGTCCGGTGACTGTTTGATGACAGGTCACATTATTTCGCCATCATTTCAGTGCTTGGCCACCGACGTGCTGAGGCCCAGATAGTCGAGCAGGATGCGACCGGTCTCGGACAGGTAGGCATCGTCCTCTGGCTTGGTGTCGTCCGGCTCGGCAGGCAGGGCGTCCTCGTCTTCCTTTTTAAGTTCCTTGAGCGGCTCTTCACCCTTGGCCTTGCGGCGGATGTTCTCCAGTGCCAGCTGCTTGGCCTCGATCTCGTCGTGGCGGGCGCGACGCTGTTGCTCGTTGAGGCTGACGGTCTTCTCGTTCATCAGCTTCTGGGTCAGCGCCAGGCGATCGCGGATGTAGACGAACTCGGCATCCTTGTCGCTGCGCGCCTCATGCTGCGCCTTGAGCTGGGCCAGGAACGGCTTGAACGGATCGGAAGCCGGCTTGACCACCGGGCGGATGGTGTCCCATGGCATGGCCTCGGGCAGCGCGCTTTCGCCGATTTCCTTGGTATCGATTATCGACGGGTAGGCGATGTCCGGCAGCACGCCCTGGTGCTGGGTGCTCTGCCCGGAAACCCGGTAGAACTTGGCCAGGGTCAGCTTGAGCTCACCATGGTTGAGTGGCTGGATGGTCTGCACGGTACCCTTGCCGAAGGTCTGGCCGCCGATGATCAGCGCGCGGTGGTAGTCCTGCATGGCACCGGCGAAGATCTCCGAGGCCGAGGCCGACAGGCGGTTTACCAGCAGCGCCAGCGGGCCTTTGTAGAAGGCGCCCGGGTTCTCGTCCTCGAGCACGTCGACACGGCCGTCGGCGTTGCGCACCAGTACGGTCGGGCCCTTCTCGATGAACAGGCTGGTCAGCTCGGTGGCTTCCTGCAGCGAGCCGCCACCGTTGTTGCGCAGGTCGATGACCACGCCGTCGACTTTTTCCTTCTGCAGCTCGGTGAGCAGCTTTTTCACGTCGCGGGTGGTGCTCTTGTAGTCCGGATCGCCGGCGCGATAGGCCTTGAAGTCCAGGTAGAAGGCCGGGATTTCGATGATCCCCAGCTTATAGTCACGCCCGTCCTGCTTGAGCTTGAGCACCGACTTCTTCGCCGCCTGCTCCTCGAGCTTGACCGCTTCGCGGGTGATCGAGACGATCTTGCTGGTCTGGTCGTTCGGCGCGTTGCTGGCCGGAATGACTTCCAGGCGCACCACCGAGCCTTTCGGGCCGCGGATCAGCTTGACCACCTCGTCCAGGCGCCAGCCGACCACGTCGACCATTTCCTTGTTGCCCTGGGCCACGCCGATGATCTTGTCTGCCGGGGCGACCTGCTTGGTCTTGGCGGCAGGGCCTGCCGGCACCAGGCGCACGATCTTGACCTGGTCGTTGTCACTCTGCAGCACCGCGCCGATGCCTTCGAGCGACAGGCTCATGTTGATGTCGAAGTTCTCGGCGTTGTCCGGCGACAGGTAGTTGGTGTGCGGGTCGTAGGACTGGGCAAAGGTGTTGATGTAGGCCTGGAAGATATCTTCCGCACGGGTCTGGTCCAGGCGCGCCAGCTGGTTCTTGTAACGCTTGATCAGGGTTTCCTGGATCTGCTTGAGCTCCTTGCCGGAGATCTTCTGGCGCAGCACCTCGTCTTTCACGCGCTTGCGCCACAGGTCGTCGAGCTCGGCCTGGTTCTTCATCCAGGGCGCGTCCTTGCGGTCGACCAGCAGGTCTTCCTTGGCGCTGAAGTCGATCTTGTCGACGCCTTTGTTCAGCTCGCCCAGGGCATAGTCCAGGCGCTGCTTCACGCGGTCCAGGTAGCGCTTGTAGATGGTGAAGCCGGGTTCGAGGTTGCCGCTTTTGAGGAAGTCGTCGAACTGGGTCTTCCACTTGTCGAATTCGGCGATGTCGGCCGCGGTGAAGTAGCTGCGCGACGGGTCGAGCAGCTTGATGTAGCTGTCGTAGATGATGACCGAACGGGCGTCGTCGAGCGGCGGCTTGCTGTAGTGGTGGCGCTTGAGCAGCTCGACGATGTTGAGGCTGGCCACGACCTCGTCGCGGTCCGGCTGCAGGCTGTCCCACTTGTTGGCGGCGGCCGCATTGCCACCGAGCGTGAGGCTGCCCAGGCCGATCATGAGGGCGAGGGCGGTGCTGGGGAGGAAATGCTTCATGCTGATTCGACGTGGAGGCAATTGATCACGCATAGTAGGCCGTCTTTTCCGTTCGCCGGTTCCATCGGAGCCGGACGCATACTGCAAAAAGCCTGGGACGTGCTTATCCCAGGCTCAGTCATATGATTCAACTATGGAGGCACTGTGAAGGCATTGCAAGGCGTTGACGGACATGTGGCGTGGGTCGAGGCCGAGCGCCCGGCCTGCGATGCCGGGCAGGTGCGCATCCGAGTGGCCGCCGCCGGGCTGAACCGCGCCGACTTGCTGCAGCGGGCCGGACTGTACCCGCCACCGCCTGGCGCCAGTCCATATATGGGCCTGGAGTGCTCAGGGATCGTCGAGGAGGTCGGGGCTGGCGCCGATTGGCGCGTGGGCGACCGGGTCTGCGCGCTGCTGGCTGGCGGCGGCATGGCCGAGGAAGTCGTGGTCGACGCCCGGCACGTGCTGCCGGTGCCTGAAGGCCTGAGCCTGCACAAGGCAGCGGCGGTGCCCGAGGTGTATGCCACGGCCTGGCTGAACATCTTCCAGCTGGGCGCGTTGAAAGCCGGCGAGAAGGTGCTGGTGCATGCCGGTGCCAGTGGTGTGGGCTCCGCGGCCATCCAGTTGTGCAAGGCGTTCGGCAACCCGGTGTGGGTCAGTGTCGGTTCGCCGGAGCGCCTGGCCTATTGTCAGTCCCTCGGCGCCGCCGGCGGCGTGGTGCGCAATGACAACCTCGACGATCTGGAGCAGCTCGGGCCGTTCGACGTGATCCTCGACCCGGTGGGCGCCAGCTATGGCCCGCTCAACCTCAAGCTGTTGGCCCGTGACGGGCGCTGGGTGATCATTGGCCTGATGGGCGGGCGCAAGGTCGAGCTGGACCTGGCGCTGGTGCTGGGCAAGCGCCTGGAGATTACCGGTTCGACCTTGCGCAACCGCGATGACGCGTTCAAGGCAGAGTTGTTGCGCGAGCTGCGCCAGCAGGTGTGGCCGCTGTTCGCCGAGGGGCGCCTGTCGCCACAGCTGGTCGACACCTACCCGGTGGCATTCGCCGAGGCCGCCTACGCGGAGCTGGCGAGCAACCAGGTGTCCGGCAAGCTGGTGCTGGTGATCGACCCTACACTTGTGTGATCTGGCGCATGCCCCTGTAGGAGCGGCCTTGTGCCGCGAAAGGGCTGCGAAGCAGCCCCGGCGGTTGATGCGTCAATCGATCAACCCTGGGGCTGCTTCGCGACCCTTTCGCGGCACAAGGCCGCTCCTACAGGGATCGCGCAGACTGCCTACGGCACCAGGATGGTGTCCCGGGCCTCGGGCAGCATCCCCGGGTAGTCCAGGGTGTAGTGCAGGCCCCGGCTTTCCTTGCGCTGCATGGCCGAGCGGATCATCAGCTCGGCCACCTGCGCCAGGTTGCGCAGTTCGATCAGGTCGCGGCTGACCTTGTAGTTGCTGTAGAACTCGTCGATCTCGTCCAGCAGCATGCGCACCCGGTGCTCGGCACGCTGCAGGCGCTTGCTGGTGCGCACGATGCCGACATAGTCCCACATGAACCGCCGCAGCTCGTCCCAGTTGTGGGCGATGATCACGTCCTCGTCCGAGTCGGTCACCTGGCTTGCGTCCCAGCAGGGCAGGGCGCGGGGCATGGCCACCTGCTCCAGGCGCGCCTCGATGTCGGCGGCGGCGGCGCGACCATAGACGAAACATTCGAGCAGCGAGTTGCTGGCCATGCGGTTGGCGCCGTGCAGGCCGGTGAAGCTGGTCTCGCCGATGGCGTACAGGCCGGGCACGTCGGTGTGGCCGTGCTCGTCGATCATCACCCCGCCACAGGTGTAGTGGGCCGCAGGCACCACCGGGATCGGCTGGCGGGTGATGTCGATGCCGAAGGTCAGGCAGCGCTCGTAGACCGTCGGGAAGTGGCTGGTGATGAAATCGGCCGGCTTGTGGCTGATGTCCAGGTAGACGCAGTCCACCCCCAGGCGCTTCATCTCGTGGTCGATGGCGCGGGCGACGATGTCTCGTGGCGCCAGCTCCTCGCGCGGATCGAAGCGCGGCATGAAGCGCTCGCCGTTGGGCAGGCGCAGCAGGGCACCCTCGCCGCGCAGGGCCTCGGTGATCAGGAAACTCTTGGCCTGTGGGTGGTACAGGCAGGTCGGGTGGAACTGGTTGAACTCCAGGTTCGCCACCCGGCAACCGGCGCGCCAGGCCATGGCGATGCCGTCGCCGCAGGCGCCGTCGGGGTTGCTGGTATACAGGTAGACCTTGGCCGCGCCGCCGGTGGCCAGTACGGTGAAGCGCGCGCCGAAGGTGTCCACCTCGCCGCTGTTGCGGTCCAGCACGTAGGCGCCCAGGCAGCGGTCGCCGTCCAGGCCCAGGCGGCGCTCGGTGATCAGGTCGACGGCCACGCGTTGTTCGAGCAGTTCGATGTTCGCGCGTTGCCGAGCCTGTTCCAACAGGGTGGTGAAGATCGCGGCGCCCGTGGCATCGGCGGCGTGGATGATGCGCCGGTGGCTGTGGCCGCCCTCGCGGGTCAGGTGGAATTCGAAGCCGCCGTCGTCGACGCTGTAGTGTTCGTCGCGGGTGAACGGCACGCCTTGCTCGATCAGCCACTGGATGGCCTCGCGGCTGTGCTCGACGGTGAAGCGCACGGCGTCCTCGTGGCACAGCCCACCACCGGCGTTGAGGGTGTCCTCGACATGGGACTGCACGGTGTCGGTGTCGTCGAGCACCGCGGCGACGCCGCCCTGGGCCCAGAAGGTCGAGCCGTTGGCCAGGTCGCCCTTGCTCAGCACGGCGATGCGCAGGTGGCGCGGAAGGTTCAGTGCCAGGCTGAGACCGGCGGCACCGCTGCCGATCACCAGGACATCATGTTGGAATTGTTGGCTCATGTCGGGACACTAGTAATCTTTGGAAGGGGCACGGCACAATAGTCGAGCGCAGATGGCACTGTGAAACTATCGTGAAACCTGGCCGGGATGCCTTTATAGCAGCCCCGGGCGCCTGATTTCCAATGGCGCATACGGGTGGATGGCGATCTTTATGGGAACTTTCCGATACCCCTGGAAATCCTATGAAGGCTGCCCGTACGCCACAGATCGCCGCGGCGACGCAAGGCGGCAGCTCTATCTTGGGCTGGCACCTGCGTAATGAAACCAGATTATCGACGCAGCCGGCCGTGACCGCGCTGCGTCTTTCGTGCGAGCCGACCAAGGGCCGCAGGAAACTTGCTTGGAGGGGAGAACTTTTGCGCAAAGCCCGAGTCTATGGTTGCAAGCCTGAACGATGGCTGTTGCAGCGCTCCTTCGAGATCACTGAGGAGTGTTCATGCTAACCCAGGAAGAGGATCAGCAGCTTGTCGAGCGCGTGCAGCGTGGCGACAGGCGAGCTTTCGATCTGTTGGTGCTGAAGTATCAGCACAAGATTCTCGGGTTGATCGTGCGTTTTGTACACGACACCCATGAGGCGCAGGACGTGGCGCAGGAAGCCTTCATCAAGGCATACCGGGCGCTTGGGAATTTTCGCGGTGACAGTGCTTTTTATACCTGGCTGTACCGCATCGCCATCAACACGGCGAAGAACTACCTGGTGTCCCGCGGTAGACGGCCACCAGACAGCGATGTGAGCTCCGAGGATGCGGAGTTTTACGACGGCGATCATGGTCTCAAGGATCTCGAGTCCCCAGAGCGCGCGTTGTTGCGGGATGAAATCGAAGGCACTGTCCATCGCACCATCCAGCAACTGCCGGAAGACCTGCGTACAGCATTGACGCTGCGCGAGTTCGATGGACTGAGTTACGAGGACATTGCCAGCGTCATGCAATGTCCAGTGGGTACCGTGCGCTCTCGAATCTTCCGCGCTCGGGAGGCCATAGACAAAGCCCTGCAACCTTTGTTGCAGGAAACCTGAGACAGCGGCGACAGCCAAGAGAGGAACCGCCATGAGTCGTGAAGCTTTGCAGGAATCGCTGTCCGCGGTGATGGATAACGAAGCGGACGAACTGGAACTGCGTCGCGTGCTGAACGCCGTCGACGATGCCGAAACCCGTGCCACCTGGTCGCGTTACCAGGTTGCCCGCGCAGCCATGCACAAGGAGCTGCTGCTGCCCAAGCTGGACATCGCCTCGGCGGTTTCCGCGGCGCTGGCCGACGAGGCCGTGCCGGCCAAGGTCAAGCAGGGCCCGTGGCGCAGCATCGGCCGCCTGGCCGTGGCCGCTTCCGTGACCGTTGCCGTACTGGCCGGCGTGCGTTTCTACAACCAGGACGAGATCACTGGTGCCGAGCTGGCCGCCCAGCAGCCTGCCCAGCAGGGCCTGAGCATGCCACAGGCGCAAGGCCCAGCCGTATTGGCAGGCTATAGTGAAGGCAACGAGCAACCGACCGGGCCGATGGCCAACGGTGTGCTGCAGAACCAGGCCGGCTGGGATCAACGTCTGCCGGGTTACCTGCGCCAGCACGCCCAGGAGTCCGCGCTGAAGGGCAACGAGACCGCGCTGCCTTACGCCCGCGCCGCCAGCCTGGAAAACCGCTAAGTTAAGGAGGATCATGCGCGCGCTACCTCTCCTGTCGCTGCTGCTTGGCAGCAGCCTGACGGTGCAGGCCCTGGCCGCCAACTCCTCGCCCGAGGCGAGTGAGTGGCTGAACAAGCTGGCACGGGCCGAGCAGCAGCAGAGTTACCAGGGATCCTTCGTCTACGAACGCAACGGCAGCTTCTCATCCCACGATATCTGGCATCGCGTCCAGGACGGCAAGGTCAGCGAGCGGCTGCTGCAGCTCGACGGCTCGGCCCAGGAAATCGTGCGGGTCGATGGCAAGGTGCAGTGCGTCAGCGGCAACCTGGTCAGCAGCGTGGGCACACCGCCGGACAGCGCCCCGCGGGTGCTTGATCCCCTGAAACTGATGAGCTGGTACGACCTGAGCGTGGCGGGCAAATCACGCGTCGCCGGGCGCGACGCGGTGATTGTCGCGCTCACCCCGCGTGACCAGCATCGCTATGCCTTCGAATTGCACCTGGACCGCCGCACCGGCCTGCCCCTGCGCTCGTTGATGCTCAACGACAAGGGTCAGTTGCTCGAGCGCTTCCAGATGACCCGTCTGGACACCGACAATTTGCCGACCGATGCCGAACTGGGGGCCAGCGCGAGCTGCAAACCGGTCGAGCGCAAGGCTGCCGGCACCGCCGAAACCGTCGCCGGATGGCGTTCGGACTGGCTGCCGCCGGGCTTCGAGCTGGTCAACAGCTCGGTGCGTCGCGACCCTGAGCGCAAGAGCACCGTCAGCAGCCTCATGTATGACGACGGCCTCGCTCGTTTCTCGGTGTTCCTCGAGCCGATCGGCAACGAGGCCGGTATCGATACCCGTGCCCAGCTCGGTCCCACCGTCGCGGTGTCGCGGCGCCTGACCACGCCCAAGGGCAAAGTAATGGTCACCGTGGTCGGCGAGATCCCGCTGGGGACCGCTGAACGTGTCGCCCTGTCGATGCGGGCCCAGGATGCCCAGGCGCGTCAATGACGGCGCGCCTTCTGACAGCTCTTGTTACACAGAGCTGACATGAAATTAAGGCATTGTCATTTGCAATCCTGCCGCAAATTTTCTATAGGTCAGGCTTCTCGGAGTCTGGCCTTTCCTGCGTCTGCGGGAACCTTACTGCTAACTACGCTCGTTGTGACGGGAGCCGTATGTCAATACCACGCTTGAAAACCTACCTATCGATGTTCGCCGCCGTGCTCATGCTCGGCCAGGTGCTCAGCGCCCAGGCCGAAGAGTCCCTGCCGGACTTCACCACCCTGGTCGAGCAGGCCTCGCCGGCGGTGGTCAACATCAGTACCAAGCAGAAACTGCCGGACCGCCGCGTCGCCGCCGGGCAGATGCCGGACCTCGAAGGCCTGCCGCCGATGTTCCGCGAGTTCTTCGAGCGCAACATGCCGCAGCAGCCGCGCTCGCCCCGTGGCGATCGCCAGCGCGAAGCACAGTCGCTGGGCTCGGGCTTCATCATCTCCAGCGACGGCTATGTGCTGACCAACAACCACGTGGTGGCCGACGCCGACGAGATCATCGTCCGCCTGTCCGACCGCAGCGAACTGCAGGCCAAGCTGGTAGGCACCGACCCGCGCACCGATGTGGCCCTGCTCAAGGTCGAAGGCAAGAACCTGCCGATCGTCAAGCTGGGCGACTCGGAGAAGCTCAAGGTCGGTGAGTGGGTGCTGGCCATCGGCTCGCCGTTCGGCTTCGACCATTCTGTGACCAAAGGTATCGTCAGCGCCAAGGGCCGTACGCTGCCCAACGACACCTATGTACCGTTCATCCAGACCGACGTGGCCATCAACCCGGGCAACTCCGGTGGCCCGCTGTTCAACATGAAAGGCGAGGTGGTGGGCATCAACTCGCAGATCTTCACCCGTTCCGGCGGCTTCATGGGCCTGTCGTTCGCCATCCCGATCGACGTGGCGATCGATGTGTCGAACCAGCTGAAGAAGGATGGCAAGGTCAGCCGCGGCTGGCTGGGCGTGGTGATCCAGGAGGTCAACAAGGACCTCGCTGAGTCCTTCGGCCTGGACAAGCCGGCCGGCGCCCTGGTGGCCCAGGTCCTGGAAAACGGCCCGGCAGCCAAGGGCGGCCTGCAGGTGGGCGACGTGATCCTGAGCATGAACGGCCAGCCGATCGTCATGTCCGCCGACCTGCCGCACCTGGTCGGCAGCCTCAAGGACGGCGAGAAGGCCAAGCTGGAGATCATCCGCAACGGCAAGCGTCAGAACCTGGACGTCACCATCGGCGCGTTGCCTGAGGATGACGCCGACATCGGTCTGGGCGCGGGTGCCGATGGCAGCGCCGAGCGCAGCAGCAACCGTCTGGGCGTATCCGTGTCGGACCTGACCGCCGAGCAGAAGAAGTCGCTGGAACTCAAGGGCGGCGTGGTCATCAAGGAAGTCCAGGATGGTCCGGCGGCCATGATCGGCCTGCGTCCGGGTGATGTCATCAGCCACCTGAACAACCAGGCCATCGCCTCGGCCAAGCAGTTCACCGAGATCGCCAAGGAGCTGCCGAAGAACCGTTCGGTGTCCATGCGTGTGCTGCGTCAGGGGCGTGCCAGCTTCATCACCTTCAAGCTGGCTGAATAAGCGGGTTGAACAGTAGGGAAAGGGCAGCTTCGGCTGCCTTTTTTCATGAAATTTCACAATTCTCTGTAGGAGCGGCCTTGTGCCGCGATCGGGCGCGCAGCGGCCGCAGAGGCACCGTCACCGCTCGCCAGGTGCAGCGCATGCTGGATATTGCGGCCGCTGCGCGCCCGATCGCGGCACAAGGCCGCTCCTACAGTGCGTAAGTGCACCCGATAGAGGAATCTCCCATATCCCTCCGGCTTGAGGTACAATTCCCGGCTATTTTTCGGCGGGCGTCCGGCTCGCAGCCTTTTCGAGTGTTGACCTGTGAGTGATTTGAGTCATATCCGCAATTTCTCCATCATCGCCCACATCGACCATGGCAAGTCGACGCTGGCCGACCGTTTCATCCAGATGTGCGGTGGCCTGACTGCGCGCGAAATGGAAGCTCAGGTTCTCGACTCCATGGATCTCGAGCGCGAGCGCGGTATCACCATCAAAGCCCACAGCGTCACGCTGCACTACAAGGCCCAGGATGGTAAGACCTACCAGCTGAACTTCATCGATACCCCCGGCCACGTCGACTTCACCTATGAAGTCTCGCGCTCGCTGGCGGCGTGCGAGGGTGCGCTGCTGGTGGTCGATGCCGGTCAAGGTGTCGAGGCCCAGTCCGTGGCCAACTGCTACACCGCCATCGAGCAGGGCCTGGAAGTCATGCCCGTGCTGAACAAGATGGACCTGCCCCAGGCCGACCCGGACCGCGTCAAGGACGAGATCGAGAAGATCATCGGCATCGACGCCACCGATGCCGTGGCCTGTAGCGCCAAGAGCGGCATGGGCGTCGACGAGGTACTCGAGCGCCTGGTGCAGACCATCCCCGCGCCGGAGGGCGAGATCGATGCGCCGCTGCAGGCACTGATCATCGACTCCTGGTTCGACAACTACCTGGGCGTGGTCTCGCTGGTGCGCGTGCGCCAGGGCCGCGTCAAGAAGGGCGACAAGATCCTGGTCAAGTCCACCGGTAAGGTGCACCTGGTCGACAGCGTCGGCGTGTTCACCCCGAAACACACCCAGACTGCCGATCTGAAAGCCGGTGAAGTGGGCTTCATCATCGCCAGCATCAAGGACATTCACGGCGCGCCGGTGGGCGACACCCTGACCCTGTCCAACACGCCTGAAGTCGAAGTGCTGCCAGGCTTCAAGAAGATCCAGCCGCAGGTCTACGCCGGCCTGTTCCCGGTCAGTTCCGACGACTTCGAGGACTTCCGCGACGCCCTGCAGAAGCTGACCCTGAACGACTCGTCGTTGCAGTACATGCCGGAAAGCTCCGACGCCCTGGGCTTCGGCTTCCGTTGCGGCTTCCTCGGCATGCTGCACATGGAGATCATCCAGGAGCGCCTGGAGCGCGAATACGACCTGGACCTGATCACCACCGCGCCGAGCGTGATCTACGAGCTGGAGCTCAAGACCGGCGAGACCATCACCGTCGACAACCCATCGAAGCTGCCGGACGTCTCGGCGGTCAACGACTTCCGTGAGCCGATCGTCACCGCGACCATCCTGGTGCCACAGGAGCACCTGGGCAACGTCATCACCCTGTGCATCGAGAAGCGTGGCGTGCAGCGCGACATGCAGTTCCTCGGCAGCCAGGTGCAGGTGCGCTACGACCTGCCGATGAACGAAGTGGTGCTGGACTTCTTCGACCGCCTGAAGTCGACCAGCCGCGGTTACGCCTCGTTGGACTACCATTTCGACCGTTACCAGTCGGCCAACCTGGTCAAGCTGGACGTGTTGATCAACGGCGACAAGGTCGATGCCCTGGCCCTGATCGTGCACCGCGACAATGCCGCCTACAAAGGCCGCGCATTGACCGAAAAGATGAAGGAACTGATCCCTCGGCAGATGTTCGATGTGGCGATCCAGGCAGCCATTGGCGGCCAGATCATCGCGCGGACAACCGTCAAGGCGCTCAGAAAGAACGTACTGGCCAAGTGCTACGGTGGTGACGTCAGCCGTAAGAAGAAGCTGCTGGAGAAGCAGAAGGCCGGTAAGAAACGCATGAAGCAGGTGGGTAACGTGGAGATTCCACAGGAAGCCTTCCTTGCCGTGCTCAGGTTGGATAGCTAGGTCCTATGTCGCTAAATTTCCCGCTGTTGCTCGTCATCGCCGTCGCCGTCTGCGGTCTGTTGGGTCTGATCGACCTGCTGTTCCTGGCCCCGCGCCGGCGGGCGGCGATCGCCAACTACCAGGGCAGCGTCAGCCAGCCCGAAATGGCCGTGGTCGAACGCCTGAACAAGGAGCCCTTGCTGGTCGAGTACGGCAAGTCGTTCTTCCCGGTGCTGTTCATCGTGCTGGTGCTGCGTTCGTTCCTGGTCGAGCCGTTCCAGATCCCGTCGGGGTCGATGAAGCCGACGCTGGAAGTGGGCGACTTCATCCTGGTGAACAAGTTCTCCTACGGCATTCGCCTGCCGGTGATCGACAAGAAGGTCATCGAGGTGGGCGATCCGCAGCGCGGGGATGTGATGGTGTTCCGCTACCCAAGCGACCCCAACGTCAACTACATCAAGCGTGTGGTCGGACTGCCGGGCGACGTGGTGCGCTACACCAGCGACAAGCGACTGTTCGTCAACGGCCAGTCGATCGCCGAGCAACTGGTCGGCAGCGAGCCGGGTACCCTGGGCAGCGCCGAGCTGTACAAGGAAAAGCTCGGTGAAGCCGAGCACCTGATCCGCAAGGAAATGACCCGCTACCGCATGCCGCCGGACCAGCAATGGACCGTGCCGGCCGGTCATTACTTCATGATGGGCGACAACCGCGACAACTCCAACGACAGCCGCTTCTGGGATGACCCGAATATTCCCAAGGAGCTGCACGGCATGGTTCCTGACCGGAACATCGTCGGCAAGGCGTTCGCGGTGTGGATGAGCTGGCCGGAGCCGAAACTCAGCCACTTCCCGAACCTGTCGCGGGTCGGGCTGATCCATTGAGTAACGACGGCGCTGTCCACGGACAGCGCCGATTGCATTTCTGACATAGGCTGTGTTCTCAGGGAGCGAGAGCTTTCGCCGTTTCCGGCGACAGACCGCAGTCAAACCGTCTTTCAGGATGTTGATTTGAACAACGCGTTGAACATTGCACGGGTGGCCCCATGAGCGCTTCCCTGGCCCGCCTGGAGCGCAAGCTCGGCTACACCTTCAAGAACCAGGACCAGATGCTGCTGGCCCTGACCCATCGCAGCTATGCCGGGCGCAATAACGAGCGCCTGGAATTCCTTGGCGATGCCATCCTCAACTTCGTGGTCGGCGAGGCGCTGTTCGAGCGCTTCCCGCAGGCCCGCGAAGGCCAGCTGTCGCGCCTGCGTGCACGCCTGGTCAAGGGCGAGACCCTGGCCCGTCTGGCCCGTGGCTTCGACCTGGGCGAGTACCTGCGCCTAGGCTCGGGCGAACTCAAGAGCGGTGGCTTTCGTCGCGAGTCGATCCTCGCCGACGCCCTCGAGGCCCTGATCGGCGCCATCTACCAGGACGCCGACATGCAGACCGCCCGCGAGCGTATCCTGGCCTGGCTGACCGATGAGTTCGACGGGCTGACCCTGGTCGACACCAACAAGGACCCCAAGACCCGCCTGCAGGAGTTCCTGCAGTCGCGTGCCTGCGAGCTGCCACGCTACGAAGTGGTGGACATCCAGGGCGAACCGCACTGCCGGACCTTCTTCGTCGAATGCGAAGTGGTCCTGCTGAACAAGAAAAGCCGCGGCCAGGGCGTGAGCCGGCGTATCGCCGAGCAGGTCGCCGCTGCCGCCGCATTGATCGCCCTGGGCGTGGAGAATGGCAATGACTGAGAACACTTCGACCCGCTGCGGCTATGTCGCCATTGTCGGTCGCCCCAACGTGGGCAAGTCCACGCTGCTCAACCACATCCTCGGGCAGAAGCTGGCGATTACCTCGCGCAAGCCGCAGACCACCCGCCACAACATGCTCGGTATCAAGACCGAGGGTGACGTGCAGGCGATCTATGTCGATACCCCCGGCATGCACAAGGCCAACGACAAGGCGCTCAACCGCTACATGAACCGCAACGCCTCGGCGGCCCTCAAGGACGTCGACGTGGTGATCTTCGTGGTCGACCGTACCAAGTGGACCGACGAGGACCAGCTTGTGCTGGAGAGGGTGCAGTACGTCACCGGCCCGTTGATCATTGCGGTCAACAAGACCGACCGCATGGAAGAGAAGTCCGAGCTGATCCCGCATCTGCAATGGCTGCAGGAACAACTGCCGAACGCCGAAGTGATGCCGATCTCCGCGCAGCAGGGGCACAACCTCGAAGCGCTGGAAGCCCAGATCGCCAAGCACCTGCCGGAGAACGAACACTTCTTCCCGGAAGACCAGATCACCGACCGCAGCAGCCGCTTCCTCGCCGCCGAACTGGTGCGCGAGAAGATCATGCGCCAGCTGGGCGCGGAGCTGCCGTACCAGATCACCGTGGAAATCGAGGAGTTCAAGCAGCAGGGCCATGTGCTGCATATCCATGCGCTGATCCTGGTCGAGCGTGACGGGCAGAAGAAGATCATCATTGGCGACAAGGGCGAGCGTATCAAACGCATCGGTTCCGAGGCGCGCAAGGACATGGAAGTGCTGTTCGACTCCAAGGTCATGCTCAACCTGTGGGTCAAGGTCAAGGGTGGCTGGTCCGACGACGAGCGCGCCCTGCGGTCGCTGGGTTACGGCGACCTGTAAAGCCTGTACCCCCTCTGTAGGAGCGGCCTTGT